>CALVRN010000009.1 GCA_944358675.1 uncultured Bacilli bacterium
CCTGATATTTTAGGACCGCTTGCATTTTTAAGACAAAGGGAAATTATTCACTATCAACGTTTTAAAGAGTTACGTGACTATTATTTAAAAATGAAAAGTAATTAAAAACACCTATAAAATAGTTTAAAACTATTTAGGTGTTTTTTTGAATTAATATATTTTAATAATTATTTGTGCATGGCTGAATTATGATGAAAATCCATCGTTTCTTTTTTTAATAATTCTAATTTAGAATAAACATCATACATAACTACACTTGCGGCTGTTGAGACATTAATGGAATTAGCCATTCCTAGAAGTGGCAAATGAATAGAACAATCAGCTATATCTAAAAGTTCTTGTGATACACCGTCATATTCTCTACCAAGTATTAAACATACCGGTCCTTCCGGACTATATTCACGATAATCTATGCTGTCATTAGTAACTTCGACAGCAACTATTTGAACACCACATTCTTTTAATGCTTTGGCTATATTAATAGCATTTTCATGATATTCCCATGGGACCCATTTTTCTGCCCCTCTTGAACTAGATCTGATTTTTTTATTAGGTGGCACAATAGTATCACCACAGATATATACTTTTTTAATAAGTAGGGAATCGGCTAATCTTAAAATTGTACCTACATTATGGGCACATTTTAGACTATCTAAAATAATATATATATCATTTCTAGGAATATCTTTAAATTGCTCTCTTCTTGATTTTTGTTCTCTTAATTCTTCTTTAGATAATTGGTAAGACATATTTGTATCTCCTTTTATAACTCCACAGAAATTGTATTATTTATTAATTTTTTTGTCAAATATTAGATATTGTATATATAGTAAAGTAATGTTTTTTTACAAGTATTTTTTTTATAAAAATATACATAATAAAAATAGGTGATAGTATGCGAAAGGTTATTTGTTTATTATGTGTTTTTTTATTATGTGGATGTTCTAAAACATTAGAAATACAAGGTAAAATTACGGAGATAAAGTATAATGATGTTTTAATTAATGAAGACGATTATGATGAGGTTAAAAAATTAATTAATACTACTTATAATAAGAATGAGGATAAGGATTTTTCTAACAAGCTTACAATTAAGACAACTGATGATATTTATTACTTTTCTTTAAGTGATGATGAGTTAAAGTATGATGGGAAAGTAGGGGAGAATACAAAACTAAACACTTTTTTACAGAAGTTAACAGCAAAATATACAGATAAGAACTTTTATACAATAGATTACATGAAAAACTATGAAGCAAATAGTGATGAACATACTATTTTATTAGATAAGACATCTAATTATATTGTTATAAATTTTGGTGAAAAGGTAAGCAATTTGAAAATTAATGAAATAGAGGTAGAAAATGACAAGTTTACTGATGTTGATTTACTTTATAGTGAAGATAATGTAAATGAAAGTAAGGTTATTATAAGAAAAAGTATTAATTACGAAAATCCTGACATTAGAATTTCTTTTGAAAACAAGTATAATTATGTTGTTTCAATTATTCCAACTTATAATAGTGATAAAGATATAATTGAATTTAAAACTACTTTTGAGGCAACATAAAAACTCCTTTTTGGAGCTTTTATTTTGGATTTTTCTTATTTTCGTATTTTTTTCTTTCATTTGTGTTTAGTATTTTCTTTCTTAATCTATATGTTAGTGGGGTTACTTCGACTAGTTCATCTTCATTAATATAATCTAGGCAAACTTCTAGGCTCATTTCTCTTGGCCTTTTTAAGACAACGGTATGGTCTTTATTCGCACTTCTTGTGTTTGTTAATTGTTTACCTTTAGTAACATTAACAGCTAAATCATTTTCGTGGTTGTTTTCACCAACAATCATACCTTCGTAGACATCTGTACCAGGTGCTATAAACATAACTCCACGATCCTCTAATGAACCTAATGCATAAGCAGTAGATTTCCCATTATCAATAGAAACTAATACACCGGCTTTTCTTTCACCAATGTTACCAGTAGATAATGGTTCATATGATTTGAAAGCATGAGATAATATTCCATATCCTTTTGTTAAAGTCATAAATTCAGTAGTAAAACCTATTAATCCTCTTGATGGAACGGTATATAATAATTTAGTTTGGTTATCAAAAGGCTGCATATTTTCCATGGTTCCACCGCGATTACCTAATGCTTCAATAACTGGTCCGACATATTCTTCTGGAACTTCTATTTCAACATCTTCATAAGGTTCACATTTAACACCATCTATTTCTTTAATGATAATTTGTGGTTTTGAAACTTCTATTTCATAACCTTCTCTTCGCATGGTTTCAATTAAAATTGATAGGTGTAATTCACCTCTACCAGATACCATCCAAGATTCTGAATCGATTTGTTTTACTTTTAAAGAAACATCTTTTTCAGTTTCTTTCATTAATCTATCTTCTATTTGTCTTGCGGTTAAGAATTTACCATCTCTTCCATTAAACGGGCTTGTATTTACTCCAAATGTCATTTGTAAGGTTGGCTCATCAATTCTTAGTGGAGGTAATGCTTCTTCATGTCCTACTTCACATACTGTTTCACCAACTGAGATATCTGGAAGTCCCGCAATAGCTACAATATCTCCAGCATGAGCTTCTTCTATTTCAATTTTATTTAATCCTAAAAAACCAAAAATCTTTTGAATTCTAAATTGTTTTTTAGTTCCATCTAAACGCATACAAGTTACTGTAGAGTTTACTTTTATGTGACCTCTTTTAACTAGGCCAATACCTATTCTTCCGACAAAATCATTATAGTCAAGTAGTGCGGGTTGAAATTGGAATGGACCATTTTCATCTACTTTAGGAGCAGGAATGTTTTCAATTACGGCATCTAATATTGGATCCATGGTTTCTTTTTGGGTATTTAAATCTGGTGATGTACTTGAGGTTCCATTTAAAGCTGATGCATATAAAACTGGAAATTCTAGTTGTTCTAAAGATGCGCCTAATTCAATAAATAAATCCATAACTTCATCAACTACTTGTGCAGGTCTAGCAGATGGTTTATCTATTTTATTTACTACAACTATCGGAGTTACACCAGCGGCTAGGGCTTTTTTTAATACAAATCTTGTTTGTGGCATTGTTCCTTCATAGGCATCAACTACTAATAGTACACCATCTACCATGTTCATGATACGTTCTACTTCACCACCAAAGTCAGCATGACCTGGGGTATCTAATATATTAATCCTATAGTCTTTATAATGAATAGCTGTTGTTTTAGCTAAAATAGTGATTCCTCTTTCTCTTTCTAGGTCATTGGAATCCATAACTCTTTTTTGTACTTCTTCGTTTTCTCTAAATGTTCCCGACTGTTTTAATAACTGGTCTACTAATGTAGTTTTACCATGGTCGACATGGGCAATTATCGCAATATTTCTCTCTTTCATATTTACTACCTCTCTTTGCACTAGGAACAATTATAACACTAATGAAAATAATTGTAAATATTTAATTTTAAAGCGAAAAAAGTGCTAGAACTTTTTGCGTTTTAATGTATAAAAATTAATGATCATTCTTATTACTATTCTGATGGTCCATAAAAAGAAACTACCATAATATAAATCCTTAATGACATCTTCTCTTTTAGAAAAGTAATCAGATTTTAAAATCATTCTGTTTCTAAATGATAATAGATTGAGTATTTTTAAATCATCAAATTTAATAACCTTACATCTTTTTTCTACTTCGGAACAAGTGAATAATTTACAAGTTAAGTTTTTAGTTGTACAGCCTTTAGTACTTTGATACAGGCACATTCTACAGCAGCCATTAATTGTTCCGTTTTGGAGTTTTTGCTGGACATAACACTTATTATCTTTAAATCCGCAAATGTTTTTATTTTTATAATGATTATCTATTTGCTTGCAGGCTTCATCATAAATATAAGTTATTCTTGGCTTTCTTTTTTTAATATTTAAAGCTTTAATTATAGGTTTTACTTCTTCATAGTTTGTTTCCACAGTAAATTTTGTTTTTTTAAAAATAAATGATTTATAAAAAAAGAGCTTTCGATAAAATTTATCTAAAGCTGTTTGATTATTAATTTTAATTAATTTATTCATCTATTCCACCAAAGTAATTTCTTAAAATATAATCAAAAGATATTTTTACATCTGGAAAAACTGGCATCTCTTCTAAATCATGTCTTGAGAACCAACCTATGTCATTACTTTCATCACTAACTTTTAATGGCTCTTCTGGGTTATTAGGTTTTCCAACATAAACCATATCGATCATTCTATCACCGTTTTCTTTACGGTTATATTGAACTCCTAACGGCCTTATTAGGTCATCTTCTCTTGGAAAGTGTTCTCCTATTAAAGTAGATTTGATACCTGTTTCTTCATAAACTTCTCTAACTGCAGCTTCTTCTGGAGTTTCATTTTCTTCTATATGACCGCCTGGTTGAAGCCATTTATTATATTTTTTATGTCTTACTAATAATACTTTTTTATTTTCTGGATTTATTATATATGCGGATGCACAAAAATGTCTCATGTTTATCACCTAAATAATTATAACAGACAATTTGTTTGATTACTAGTTTAAAATGTCATAGCTTTTAGAATTGACGTTTTTTCCGTAAACTTTGAAGTTTTCAGATAAATCTAAAGTTGCTAAAATAACATCTTCTATCTGATATCCTTTGACTTTTAGTTCATGCATCAACCATAGTTCATCTTTATGCATAATTCTTAATGATTCGTGAATTATTTGTCCATCAATAATTAAATTAGCACATAAGCCGTTTTTTTCTTTTTTTATATTTAAATCTTTATTAATAGGCTGTTGATAATCGGTTTTAGGTAAAAAACTTATTTTACCATTTGCTTCCATTAAGGCATAATCAATTTCTGATATATCAAAGTAACCATTAATTCGGCATTCTTCTAATAAATCATTGATATCAAATTTTGTTTTTTTTAAATTTTTATATAATATTTTACCATCTTCTATAATAACCGTTGGATCTCCTATAAAGAATTTCCTTGCTTTTAGACTTTTTAAGGTGATTATTGAAACTAAATAGGCTACTACTCCAAATATTATTACAGCAACAGTTCCGTGCAGATACCCGGAGTCTAAATTTAAAGCCATTTCAGCGGCAAAATTTCCAATAGAAATACCAATAACGTAATCGAATAAACTAAATTGGGAGACTTGTTTTTTACCAATCATTTTAGTAACGAAGAATAAAGTAATGAGAGAAACTAAACAGCGTAATATAACATCTAATATTTCTATTATTTCCTTTGCCATAAAATCACCATTTATATTATGGGCGTAAAAAAAATAATTATACAAACGATAATTATTTTTCTTTATGATGTTTTTTATGAAAGGCTGCTTGGTCAACAATGATATCTGTTTTTAATACAAATATTACAACAATTACTGTTAATATAGCATATATTATATATCCTAATTTTTGATCGTGAAGGGCATAGATAATTGAAGCTGCAGCAAACAAAATATCAATACCATAGATGATTAATACGGTTGTTCTATGTGAGAAATTTTTATTTAATAATTGATGATGTAAATGAGATTTATCTGGTTTTGAGATTTTTTCACCTTTTAATAATCTTCTAATAATAGCAAATACTGTGTCTAAAATTGGAATAGCTAAAATAAGAAGTGGAATAATTAAAGAGGTTAAAGTAACACTCTTAAATCCTAATAGAGCAATTACAGCTATCATAAATCCCATAAATAGAGAACCAGAGTCTCCAGCAAATATACTAGCTGGATGAAAGTTATGAACTAAGAAGCCTAGAACTGAACCTAGCATAATAAATGTTAAAACGAAGTCTAGTCCTGTTTTTCCCATAATAATTGCAATTATACCAATTGTTGCGAAATAAATTGAACTGATTCCAGCGGCTAAACCATCTAAACCATCAATTAAATTAATACAATTTAAGCATCCTAAAATAAAGAATATAGTAATAGGATATGCGAATACACCTAAGTCTAAATAAAAACCAAATGCCGTTATATCTTGAATTAATAATTTTCCATAACATGTTACAACTATTGCGGCCATTAATTGGGCTACAAATTTAACTGATGCTTTTAATGGTTTAATATCATCAATAGCACCTGTTAAAACAATAATAAAACTACCTATTAAAATAGAATTCATTGTACTACTAGGTTCACCAAATAACATATAGCCAAATAAGAAACCTAAGAAAATAGCTAGGCCCCCTAATCTTGGCATTGGCTTACTATGAACTTTTCTTTTGTTTGGAATATCCAAAGCTCCAACATGAATAGCAATTTTTTTTATAAATGGAATTAAGATTGCGACAAATAAGAATGTTGTAATAATCATAAGTAATATTTTTGTTATTTCTGTTTGTCCCATTGAAACTCACCTCTAATAAATATATTTTACCATATTTTATAGGATAATGCTAATTAATATTTGGCTGTTTAAATTGATAACTCATACCTAATACTGCTATTATTATGAGTACAATAATAGATAAAATATTATTTTGAAAATTGAATAAATTAAAGGCATTTTCGGTTATTAAACTAGCCCCTCCTAGACTAGTTGATATAATCATGAGTGGTCTTGTGAATTTAACACCTAAAATACCAGCAATTATTCCTGAAATTACACTAATAATTGTTTGAATATTACTTTCTAAACCCAGGTTATTACATAAAGAATAAACAGTGATTGCACAAAGTAAAAAAATACCGACCAAATATAAGTTATAAGAAATAAAGCCAAATAATAATGCAATGATAGCTGATACAATATATATTATTGTTTGATCTGTAATAAAATTTGGTAATACCACAATCCCTAGATTAAATCCAATGATTAGTCCCATTATAGCTATTAAGGTTTTATTTAATTTATAACCGAAAAAACAACTCATCAATCCAATTAATACTGCTACAATATTAACAATATTCATTTTTACACTTCCTTTTTTATATTATACCATAGAAAAAGACGAATTACTCGTCTTTATAGAAAACCTCATATGCTTTATAAGCATTATAAATATCAAATTTACTAGTTATTTCATAAGGTGAGTGCATAGATAATACTGGAACTCCACAATCAATTACATCGGAACCTCTATCGGCTAAAATGTAAGCTATTGTTCCACCAGCTCCAACCCCTATTTTACCCATTTCACTATTTTGATAGGTTATATTATTTTTTTCAAATAAGTTTCTAATATATCCAACAAATTCAGCATTAGCATCTGAGGCTCCTCCTTTAGAAGCACTTCCTGTATATTTAATTACAGAAATTCCATGTCCAATATATGATTCGTTGTTTTTTTCATATATGCTTTGAAAATTTGGGTTATATCCAGCAGTAACGTCAGCAGATAATACTCTTGATGATTTTAGACAAGTATCTAATAATCCTGGTTTGTTACCAATAGTTTTATTTAATATTTGATTTAAGAAATATTCAAATACTCTTGATGACATACCGGTGTTTCCCATACTACCAATTTCTTCTTTATCGGCTAATAAGCATATTGCTGTTCTTTTTGGATTTTCAATGTTTAATAATGCTTTTAGGCTTGTGTAAGCACATACTCTATCATCTTGACCATATCCAGCAACTAAACTTTCATCAAAGCCTAAGTTTCTAGCCTTCATAGCAGGAACAAATTCTATTTCGCTACTTACAAAATCTCTTTCAACAATACCATACTTTTTATTTAGAATATTTAGAATATTTAATTTTACTTTTTCAGATATTTCTTCTTCAGTTTCATATGGAATACTACCAACTAAGATATTTAAATCTTCACCCGAAATAGCATCATTTAGTTTTTTCTTGTTTTGCTCTGACGCTAGATGAGGAAGCAAATCGGCAATGGTAAATACTGGTTCATCATCTTTTTCACCGATGTTTATTTCTATTTTTTTATCTTTAGTCATAATGATTCCATGCATGCTTAATGGAATATTTACCCATTGATATTTTTTTATTCCACCATAATAATGTGTCTTTAATAGTGCTAACTCATTACTTTCATATAGTGGATTTGGTTTTAAGTCTAATCTTGGGCTATCAATGTGAGCTCCAATAATATTAAATCCTTTAACCAGATCATCTGACCCAATAACTGCAGCATAAACATTTTTATATCTATTGATATAATATACTTTGTCTCCAGCTTTTAAGGTGTTTAAATTATCAATATTTTTAAAGCCATTATTTTCTAATATTTCTGTGAATTTTTTTGTACATTCTCTTTCTGTTTTTGCCTCATTTATGAAATCAATGTATTCTTTTGAAAATTCAAATATTTTTTTCTTTTTGTTTTCTTCTATATTTTCCCAGCCGTTTTTCTTTGTTCTAAACAATTTTTCTTTTAAAATTTGTGTTTCTGATTTTTCCATGTTATCCCCTTTCTAGTTATATTATGGACTAATAATTTTTATTTAAACCACTTTCTAGCAAAGGAATATTTTCAAGTAATACTCCTGTTCCTTCAACAACACAAGTTAATGGGCTTTCAGCTACAAATACAGGGACTTTTAATTCATGACTTAAAAGTTCATCAATACCATCTAATAAAGCTCCACCACCTGTAATAACTATGCCTTTATCAATGATATCGGCAGATAGTTCTGGTGGGGTTTGTTCTAGGACTGATTTAGCTGTATTTACTATGACATATGCACTTTCTCTTAAGGCTTCTTCAACTTCATCTGAGGTCAAAGTTATGGTGTGAGGTAATCCTGTCACTAAATCTCTACCCCTTACTTCCATTTTTTCGTTTTTTGATCCTGGAAAAACTGTTCCAATTTGAAATTTTATTTCTTCAGCTGTACGGTCTCCAACAAGTAATTTATATTTTTCTCTAATATATTTAATAATGTCATTGTCAAAAACATTTCCAGCTATTTTAATTGATGAAGATGTAACGATACCTCCTAGTGATAATACAGCAACATCGGTTGTTCCACCACCAATATCAATAACCATATTACCACTTGGCTTAGAAATATCCATGCCAGCTCCTACGGCTGCTACTTTAGGTTCTTCTTCTAGATATACTTTTCTGGCTCCTGTTTTTTCTGCAGCTTCTCTAATAGCATTTTTTTCAACTTGTGTAATATTTGATGGACAGCAAATTAAAATTCTTGGTCTACCAAAAAAACTTTTACCATTAACTTTTCTGATGAAGTTATTTAACATTATTTCAGTTATTTCAAAATCGGCAATTACTCCATCTTTCATTGGTCTTATAGCTTTTACTTGTCCTGGGGTTCTTCCAAGCATTTCTTTAGCAGTAGTTCCAACAGCAACTGGTCTTTTTGTCTCTTCATCGATAGCAACTACACTTGGTTCATTTAAAACTATACCTTGTCCTTTAATGTAAATAAGAACATTAGCTGTTCCTAAATCTATTCCAATATCTTTTGAAAACATATTATCACCCTTTTTCTTAAAATATTATATCATACCTAGCATGGTTTGGGTATGTTTAATGAACTTTTTTGGTACTTTTTTTTAGTTGCTTCTCCGCCTTTTATATGTCTTGTTTTTATGTGGTTTTCAAAAATTGTTTGCACTTCTTTATATAATGTTAAATCTACTATTTTTAATCTATCTTTTAAATCCTTATGAATGGTACTTTTAGAAAGGTTAAATATTTTAGCGAGCTCTCTTAGTGTTTTTTTAGTTTTGAGTATATAATAAGCTTCTTTATATACTCTTTCCTTTATATGTTCTCCCATGAAACCTCCTTCAATTTAAGTATATAAATTTATATGGTGTTTCATGTTGAAAAAAAGTTGTTTAATTTCTATAACAACTTTTGATTTATTCTTTTTTTAGTAACCAATCTATTATGTTTATTACTTTTATACCATTAAAATCATTATTTATTGTTTTATCCATCGTTAGTATTATTTTTTCATAATTATCACTAATGTTTTCTAAGCTTCTTATCTCTCTTTGTTTAACTTTATCATCGGAGAGAGTTTGAGTTACTTGATAATATTTTATTACATTAGGATTTTCAGCTACAAAGTCTACTTCATAGAAACCCGATTTTCCTATATTTACCCTGTACCCTCTTCTAAGTAATTCTAGATAAACAACATTTTCAAGTAAATGTCCTTCATTAATATTTCTAAAGCCTAAGATTATATTTCTTATTCCAGTATCACATATATAATATTTTCCTAAAGTCTTAAGTAGAGCTTTGCTTTTAATATCGGTTCTCTCAACTTTATACACTATAAAAGATTTTTCTAACATATTTAAATAATTATCAACTGTTTGATGATTAGAATTGGTTGTTATTTTGTTACTATTTAAATAATTACTTATTTTTGTGGTTGATATTGGACTTCCTATATTATTAGATAAATATCTTATGATATTTTCAAGGAGTGCTGTGTCTTTTATATTATTTCTATCTATAATATCCTTTTTTACAATAGTATTATAAATATCATCTAAATAAGATAAAACTAGGTCGCTATTATCTTTTATCAAAGTTATTGCGGGGAGACCTCCATATTTTAAATATTCATTAAATTTTTCTTCTAAATTGTTTTTATCATAATTATTAAAAATTAAATATTCTTTAAATGATAATGGGTATATTTTTATTTCAATATATCTTCCGGATAATAATGTTGATAGTTCTGATGATAAAAGATAAGCATTTGAGCCTGTAATATAAATATCTATATCAAAATCAACTTTAAAAGAATTAACCGCCTTTTCCCAGTCTGTTACGTTTTGAACTTCATCTAATAATAAGTACATTTTGCCTTGTTTTATTTTGCTTGCGACAAACTTATATAAATCTTTGTAGTCTTTTATATCATCGTATATTGCAGACTCAAAATTGATATATATAATATTATCTGTGCTTATGTCATTTTTAATTAAATATTCTTTAAACATTAGTAAAAGTGTTGATTTGCCACTTCTTCTAACTCCCGTTATAACCTTTATAAGTTCGGTATCTTTAGCATCAATCATTCTTTTTAAATAAGTATCTCTTATTATCATTTTCATCACCAAATAAATTATATCACGCAAAAGATTGTTTGTAAAGTTTTGCAATTGTATTTGCAAAACTTTATTTTTTTTGTTTTTTTTGCAAGTATGTTTGCAAAAATATAAAAAAGAGTTTTAGTTACTCTTTAATTGATCTACTGTTTTGTTATAACAATTATCTGGATTTACATATGTACCATCTACTGATATTTCAAACAAAACATGTTTACCCAAATCTTTTTCTAAGTTAGATTCACCAGCTTTGCCAATAACTGTACCTAGTGCAACAGTATCACCTTCTTTAACAGTTACCTCGCCTAGGCTTTGGTAAGTTGTAATGACATTGTTTTCATGTTCTATGGTTACAATTTTACCCATTAGTTTGTCTTCTTTAACTGATGTTACTTTACCAGGTAAAACACTGACTACATCAAATGTATCATCAAGTCCACCATAAGCTATACCATTATTTTGAATGTAAGTTGTGTCATAGTTTATGATAGCATTTTGTTGAGTTTTTTCATCACTTTTATAGTCGTAGAAACTATTTAATACTTTGACACTCTCATTTGTGTATGGTTTAGCAATGACATTTTGAGTATTTACAACAGATTGTACTCCATCATCAAATAACCTTGATACATAAGTATAATCTTCTTTTGTCTCTTTATCATTTAATGATGCTTGTGATAAATCTGCATACCAAAGTCCACCTAAAAGTAGTGCGCTGATGCCTATACAAATACCATAAATTGCAGGTTTGTTTAATTTTATCTTTTCCATTTTTTTCACCTCTACTATCATTTTGGATAGTTTTGGTTTTTTTATACTAGTTTTTTTTAATTTCGGTGTTTTGATAGTAATGTTTTAAAATTTGGTCATATTTATATCCTTCTTTTGCCATACCATTTGCTCCATATTGACTCATACCAACTCCATGACCAAATCCTTTGGTGGTTATTGTAACATTGTTTTCGTTTTGAACTATATCAAAATAGTTTGATCTTAAATTTAATTTGGTTGCTAAATCTCTTCCATTAATTTCTGTTCCGTTTATTTTTAAGGTTCTGGTTCTACCAGTTGATGTTTTTGATGTCACTTCTATAGTTAATGTTTGATTATATTGTAAGTTTAATTTTTTATAAAATTCTTCTAAGGTAAAAGTATAGGTATCTGTGTAAGCAGGTGATGCTTCATCCCATTTACTATCAACACTTCTTAAGTAAGGTAAAGCTGATACAAAAACTTCTTCACTATTTTCGGTTGCACCAACACTTGTTGAAAAAAACATAGCATTTATAACTTTTCCTTCATAAGTTAGATATTCACCGCTAGTTTCGTTAATTGCTTCCTTTATTTTGTTTATTTTTTCTGGATATTCTTCTTTCCAATTTTCTTTTAATTCTTGATCAGTGAGATATACTTGATTAGCTGTGGTATTTAAAACATCATATTCTTTGTCTTTAGTTGCAGTCATTTGATACATGGCATAACTTCTAGATGCTACTGCTTGAGCTTTTAGAGCTTCTAATTCAAAGGTTGCGGGCATTTCACCAGCAACAACACCTTTAATATAATCTTCAAATGGTACTTCATTTATTATTCCTGTTTTTTCATCTTTAACTCTGATTATATTGTTTGTAACATATTTAAATTTTATTTCATCTGTTTTTACAAAAATTTTGACAAACAAAAAAGGTATTATAACAACTAAAAGCGCTACTATAATAAGCTTTTTCATATCTTAGTTCCTTCCTATATGAATCTTGTACTTTCAAAGAAATCATAGAAAAAATTTACGACTAAGTATGATAAAGCCATAGCGACTATTAGATATAATACCCTAGATGAATAATATCTATTCTTTTTAAATATGCCGGATATATTTAAACTTTCTAAAGCCCATATGGTAATAATTACCGTTACAATGTATATTAATCCTTTAAGTGACATCAGTTTTTATAATTGTCTAACATTTCAATACGTCTTTTGTGACGTTCTTCATTACTAAAAGGAGTTTTTAAAAATACATCGGTAATGTCTTTAGCTCGATATAAAGGCATATTTCCATTAATAGCAATTATATTAGCATCATTATCTTTTCTTGTGTATTTTACTTCTTTGATGTTATCTACTTTTGCACACCTTACTTTGTCTACTTTGTTACAAGCGATACTAATGCCTATTCCACTACCACATATTGCTATTCCTTTTTCAACTTTGCCATCTCTAACAGCTTTTCCTAATTTAAAACCATATTCTGGATAGTCATGACTTGCTTTATCATCACAGCCATAGTCAATGACAGTATATCCTTTTTTAGTTAAATATTTTGTAAGTTTTTGTTTTAGCTTAAAACCTCTATGGTCACTCGCTATTCCTATCTTATTATCTGGTATATTTAAATTTAAAATTGTTTGTTCTTGATAATCATTTTTTACAATATCTTGTAAAGAAGCTTGCTTTTCTCCCATAGTTATATCCTCCTTTTAAAATAATTATAACATTAAAATGTGAAAAGTTTAAGAAAAAAACATTTGCTTTAAAAACAAATGTCTTATTTTACGAATGGTAATAAAGCCATAAATCTTGCTTTTTTAACTTCGTTTGCAATATATCTTTGGTGTTTTGCACAAGCACCTGTAATTCTTCTTGGTAAAATTTTACCTTTATCTAAACTGACATATTTCTTTACAGTATCATCTTTATAACTTACATGCTTACCAGCACACATTTGACATACTTTTCTTTTTCTTCTACGAAATTCTGCCATAACTATCCTCCTATTCTAAGAAATTATCATCAATTGAAACATTATCCCCAAAATCGGCAAAAGGATCGTCATCAACATTAACATCGTTAGTAGGTGCGGGAGCATCCTGATAATCATATGGAGTTGTGTTTGTTCTAGCTTCTGATTGTCTTCTTGAATCTAAAAATTGAACATTATCAGCAACTACATCAGTTGTATATCTTTTACTTCCATCCTGAGCAGTATAGCTTCCTGTTTGGATTCTTCCTTCAACAGAAACTCTACTACCTTTATCTAGATAATTTGCTATATTTTCAGCTTGACGACGCCAAACAACAATGTTAATAAAATCAGCTTCTCTTTCACCTTGGGCATTATTAAATGTACGGTTAACTGCTAAACTGAATCTTGTATAAGGAACATTTCCTCCTGTATACCTTAATTCTGGTTTTGCCGTTAGTCTACCAACTAAACATACTCTGTTCATAAAACTACCTCTTTTCTTACTTTTCAACTTTTGTAATTAAATGACGGACAATGTCATTATTGATAAGAGCTAAACGGTCAAATTCTTTAATTGCTTTGTCATCTTTAGCTTCAACTTCAAAAACGAAATAGTATCCACTTTTGAAATCTTTAATTTCATAAGCAAATTCTCTTTGTCCCATGTTTTCTTCTTTTGTTACTTTACCACCATTTTTCTTGATGATTTCTGAAAAGTCTTTAACAACTTTTTTTACTTCATCTTCACCTAATGTTGGTCTTATGATAAACATGATTTCATAGTTTTTCATTTTTCCACCTCCTTATGGCCATAAGGCTTTCATTTTGAAAGCAAGGAGTAAATTAATTACTCGGTTTTGATTATACCAAAATTTATGAAAAAAGTAAACTAGTTATGTTTACTTTCTATATGAATTTACTGAACAAAAATATTTTTGAAAGGTAATTATTTCTTTTGTATAAAGTTTATGTTTTGTTTTTAAATTTTTAATTTTCTTGTATCTTGTTTTATTTGATGATTAGTTTTCCTTTTAATTTAAAATTATAACCTAGAAAAGTAAAACCGTGTTTTATGTTTGTGATTTCAGTTTTGTTATTATTTAATTTTAAGCTATATTCTTCTAATTTGTGTTTTATTTGTTTTAAGCAATATTTTAAATATTCTTTATCTTTGTGAATTAAAATAAAATCATCCATGTAATGAATTATATATTTAACTTTTAAATCATGAATAATATAATGATCGACTTCTGATAAATAATATACCGATAGTATTTGTGATGATAACCCACCAATAGGTAATCCTTTTCCTTTTACATAATAAGGAATATGACCTAAGTTATTACCATCTTTAACTACTTTTATCTTTTCATTCACATATTTGTAATCGGTACTGTCAATTATCTTAGAAACAATATTATATTCATCATTATCCAATTTATCTTTAAGCATACTTTTTAATTTATCATGGTCAATAGTATAAAAATATTTGGAGATATCTAATTTTAAAACGTAAAATTCACCATATTTTTTGTTTAAATTTAAATACTTTTTTAATAATTTAAGACCATAGCTAGTCCCCATATTCTTTCTAGTGCCCACATTCCTAATATCTAGATATCTTTCTAATTTAGGTATTAATACTGTACTGTTCTAAAAATATAATGATTGATTAATTTATCAACTAAATTTAAACTCATAATAATTCGTTCTTTGGGTTCACGTATTAAAAAAATATTATACTCTTCTTTATTTTAATTTAATAACAGTTGTAGTAATTAGGTCAACAATAAATAATATAGTGAGTATTATAGTTATAAATTTAGGGGTTTTCTCTTCTAATTTATCTATTATTGGTTTTACAAAATAAATTATAAGAATACTAGCGATACCCCAGACTAATGACATTTCTAATGCTACATATTTTCCGATATTATATTTATAATGTTTATAATTCCAAAGTGTTTCATGAAATAGGTTTTCAATTAATATTCCACCTAACCATTCAATTAGAGTTAAAACTATTGTTAAAATTATAAATGTAACTACCGTTTCTATTAATCTACTTTTATGCATGTTTTTAAATATTTTTCTTGATATAATTATTGTTAATATGGCTCCAAAACCATAAACTGGTGTCCAAGGTCCATATAAAATTCCACTAGAAAAATGACCTGAAACTATTAAAGTAAATATACCTTCTATAATAAAACCTAAAATGGAATAAATAAAAAAACAATTAATTAAGTACATATTAATCACCATTATTAATATGTCTTTTTTAATTGTTTTTAAACGTTAAATCTAAAGTGACATATGTCGCCATCTTGCATAACGTAGTCTTTACCTTCTAATCTTAATCTTCCAGCTTCTTTAACTTTTAATTCTGTTCCATATTTTTTTAAATCATCAAAGCTCATAATTTCCGCTTTAATGAATCCTTTTTGGAAGTCGGTATGAATTATACCTGCACACTGCGGAGCTTTCATTCCTTGTTTATAAGTCCAAGCTCTAACTTCATCTGGACCTGCTGTTAAGTAGGTTGATAGTCCTAATAATTTATAAGATGATTTTATTAATTTATCTAAACCACTTTCTTCGATACCTAAGTCATTTAAAAATTCCTTTTTATCTTCATCATCTAATTCAGCTAATTCTGCTTCTATTTTAGCACATATTACAACTACTTCTGCTTGTTCTTTAGATGCATATTCTTTTAATGTTTTTACATATTCATTTTCAGTTGTTATTTCATCTTCGTTAACATTTGCGACATAGATGATTGGTTTTAAAGTTAATAAATTAAATGGTTTTAAGATTTTTAATTCTTCTTCAGTCAAATTTAAGTTTCTTGGATTAATATTCTTTTCTAAATTTTCTTTTAGTTTTTCTAATAATTCTGCTTCTTTCATGGCTTCTTTGTCATTGGCTAATCTGGCTTTTTTGCCCATTCTACCTAATCTATTTTCAATTACTTCTAAATCAGCTAATTCTAATTCAACGTTTATTACTGAGGCATCTCTAATTGGATCAACGTTACCAGATACATGGGTAACATTTGGATCTTCAAAACATCTGACAACTTCACATATAGCATCTACTTCTCTTATATGAGATAAGAATTTATTTCCTAATCCTTCACCTTTAGAAGCACCTTCTACTAATCCTGCAATATCGGTAAATTCAAAGGTTGCGGGAATTGTTTTTTTGGGTTTATATAAGTTTTCTAAAAACGTTACTCTTTCATCTGGAACAGTAACCATTCCGACATTAGGTTCTATTGTTGCGAAAGGGTAGTTAGCCGCTAAAATATTTTGTTTTGTTATAGCATTAAATAAAGTTGATTTTCCAACATTAGGTAGACCTACGATTCCTGCTGTTAAACTCATTATTCATCACCAGTAGATATTATACTATAATTTGTGTTTTTTTTAAAGAAAACATAAAAAGTTAATTTTTTTTAATTAAATAAAAAGGAAATGTGGAATAAACGTCGTATGTTATACATAGAAGGTGAATATATGACAGAAGAATTTGTAATTGATGCAATTAATTTAGTAAGAAAATATAAAAGTGAAACTAGTACAATCGAAATTAAATCTAGAGCATACATTTCTTCCAACATCATTAAACCTTTAATTAATGATGGTAAACTTGATTATGTAAATAAAAAAAGAGCGAACGCTAAAAATCAAAAGTATATAACAAAATAACGTTGGTCACAATTACTAAAATATATTTACATGTGTATCACATTTCAAATTTGGTGTATTACATTTGCGCAAGTTGAAGATCAAAATAGTGTGTAAGTCAAAGACCAAAATAGTGTGCAAGTCTGTTGAGGTATAAAAGAAAAATAAAAGTTCTAGTTTTCGCTAGAACTTTTATACAAGATATCTATATCAACATATCCATCAATACCATCTATTTTTCCGTCATCACACATTTGCCACATGAAATATTCACCATCATAATTTGTTTGATCAGTATAATGTGCTAGCCAAACTGGGGCTGTATGATATTTCCATATTGCGTTCAAATAATTTTTACTACCATATAAGACACCTTCATATCCAGCATCATTTATGGTTTCGATAAATGAATTTGCTACTTCATTTAAGCCAAATATACTTAATTCCATTTGATTAAATGAATCAAAGCTTTCAAAGTCAAAGACAACAGGTAATGATATTTCATAATTTTTAATTTGTTTGATTACCCAGTTAGCTTGTTTTTGAGCTTCTTTTTTACTATCGGCATATGAATAGAAATATACACCAACTTTTAAATCATTTTCTAAAGCATTTTCAATATTTTGCTTAAATGTTGGATCTAGTACATAATCACCACCTGTACCACTTTGACTACCAACTCTTATCATAACAAATGATGCGCCAGCATTCTTAACTTTACTAAAATCAATGTCACCTTGCCATTTAGATACATCGATACCAATTTCATTATCATCATTTTTGTAGTTATTTAAAATTTCAGTAAAATCTGTATACTCTGGCTCTGATGGTTCGGTAGGGGTGGTAGTGGTATTATTTTCAGTAATAACTGGTTCATATACTGTTAAAGAAAATTCTTTTTGAAAGGTATTACCACTATTATCTTTAGCAATATATTCTAAAGGGTAAGTACCAGGGGTGTTAATATCATATTCTCCATTTATTTCACAAGAAGGTTTGCTATCATAATTATCCACACACATAATTTTATTTTGTAAGTCAATGTCTGTTCCTACTTTTGTATTATAGTTATTACTTAACCAAACTAGAGGCTTTTCTGTATCTACTATTTCTATTTCAAAGGTTCCTCTTCTTTTTTTATTATCTTTATTTAAGTAGATAAATTCTAATTTTTGTTTACCTATTTTTTTATTATTTATTTTTGGCTCTTCAATTATTTTACCTTCTATGGTTTCTATATAATCTTCGATGTTGGCTTTGGTATAAACTTCAGTTTTTAAACCTCTTTTTAAGGTAAAACCACTATTATCATCAACTATTCTATTGTTTAGATAAATGATTAAACCAATTGTAGCTATTATTATAAGTAATATAATGATAAATATTATTAATTTTTTCTTACTTATTCTTTTAGACATATAACCACATCCTTACCATTATTTTATCAAATAATAATAAAAACTCCAACTATAAAGTTGGAGCTGCAGCAGTTGGTCCTAAAGGTAAACCAATGACAAAGAAACCGATTACAATTATAAACCACACTACGGCAAATATTAAAGCTGTTGGTCTTAATAATTTTAATGTTCCAAAAACTGTAATTTTATTACTTTCTTTATTGTTGTATTTTTCTAGGAAGGCAAGCATTACGATGAAGTATACAAAGAATGGAGTCATGCCTTTTCCAACACTATCAGCAGCTTTAAATATAAATTGAGTAAAGTCAGGGGTGATGTTGGCTTTCATGAATAGTGGAACTAAAATAGGGGAAGCTAAAGTCCATTTGGTAATGGCATCTGGTATTAAGAAAGACATTAATATGATAGCTAAGAACATAGTTACAATTAATGGAATACCAGTAAACTCTAAATTACTCATAAATGAAATTAACCAAGAGGCAACGACTGTTCCTAAATTAGTCCAGTTTAAAATACTTACAAGTAATGATGCGAAGAACATTAAAATGAACATATATCCTAGATTATCAAATTCTTTTGATAATCCTACACTAAAGTCATTTGTGTTTTTAATGTTTTTAGATATAAATCCATAAATTCCTGAACAAATCATCATTATTATTAAGAAAACAAAAGCAAAGGCATCAGTAAATGGGGCATCTGGTCCAAGTAACTGGGCGACATAATCTGATTGAGTTGTATCTAGTAATATTCCTGATCCAGGTAAACCTGGGATTATTGTATAAATAAATACTAACATTAAAATTACAAAAGCAATACCACTAAATAATAAACCTTTTTTAGATATTACTAATTCATCTTCTTCTTTAATTGATTCTTTAACTTTTGGTCTTAATATATTTTCGACAATTAAGGTTCCTATTATAGATAGGATAAAGGTTGCGGCAACCATAGCATATGAATTAGACCATGCATTGAAGACATAGTTTTCATCGACATCAACTACAGCAGCTGCTCTTGTAAGTAACCCTAATTGATAATCATCATAATTAAATACTAATCCAGCTCCATATCCCATACTGACACCGATAAATGCGGTTAGAATACCAAGCATGGAGTTTCTACCTAAATATTGATAAATTACTGCCGTAAGTGGCAATACTAAAATAAATCCATATTCTCCTAAAAAAGATGATACAATTCCAGCAAATAAAGTTAAGAAGGTAACTACTCCTGGTTTTAATTTTCTAAAAGGAGTGAATACAGCTTTGAATAATCCACTAGCTTTACCAATTGATACAGCCATTAGAGATATAATTAATAGTACTAATGGTTCAAATGTTTTAAATGTATCAACTGGGGAAGAAAAGAAATATTTTAATCCTTCTTCTGAAAAGACACTTCGAACGGTTACCATTGATGTTTCTAGACTTTGATTGTTTATTCTAGTGATTTCACCTTGAACTCCTAAAGCTGAACATATGGCACTTATAATCATTATTGATATTGTTAAAATAATAATGGTTATAACCGGTCCTAATAATAGCTTTTTTTTCTTCTTTTTCATAGCTGTCCTCCTTAAATTTTTATTATTTTTTTTATTTTTTTATTAAATTCAATTCTAGGAAGCATAATACTACGACCACATCCTAGACATTTTATTTTTATATCAGCACCTAACCTTGTTATTTCCCATTCATTATGTCCACATGGATGGGCTTTTTTCATTACTACTATACTACCTAATTTATATTCAGACATTATGAACATCAATCTTATTATAAGATAAGGTTAGGTTGTTTTTTTCTGCTTCTTTTAATACTTCTTTTAATAAAATTCTATTAAATTCAAAGTTTTTCATGGCACTTACTTCAGCTTCAACGCGGTATACAACAGAATCATTATTTAATTCTTCAATACCTAATATTGTTACTGGTTTTTTTAGATAAGTGACTTTTTTACTTGCATTATCAATAGCTGTTTGCAGTACATTTTCAGCTTGTTCAATGCTATTATCGTATGAAAGGCCAATATCAACTACACATATAGCGGACATTAAGCTATAGTTAATTACTTCACTTATGTTTCTATTGGCAATTATTTTTACTTCACCAGTATAGGCTCTTATTTTGGTGATTTTCATACCCAAATAAATAACATTACCTCTAAAGCCATTTATCTCTATGTTGTCACCGACTTTAAATTGGTCTTCTGTTAAAATATCAGCTCCACCAATAAAGTCTTTTATCATATCTTGCATAGCTAAACCAGCGACAGCCCCGGCAACTCCTAATGAAGCAACTAGGGCTTTAGTATCGACACCCCAAGTGGCTAGAATCATAAGTAATGCAATTACAAGTATGACATATTTAGCAACGTTTGTTAAAATTGTTAATAGAGTTAAAGCTTTTTTATTTGAACGACGTCTTGCTTTACTTAGAAAAACACGGCTAATAAGTTGTTTTATGGCCATGTAGAAAAGAAAAGCAAAAAATATTATACATATTGTTGTAACTACTTCTTTAGTTAATATTTTTTCCATACAACTACTCCTTTATATTTAATATCTCTAATATTCTATTTAAATCAGCGGTATTAGTAAAGGAAATTTCTATTTTTTTCTCTTTAATTTTTACTTTTGTATCTAATTTATCTCTTAATAAATCTTGAACATATTGATATTCACTATTTTTTGGTTTTCTTAATGTTTGATGTTTTTTAGGAACATTTTCACTTTTTTCTTCAATGTCTCTTACGGTTAATCCTTTGTCTGTAATTTCTTCAGCCATTTTAACCATTTCATTTTTGTCTTCTAATTTACTTAAAGCTCTAGCATGACCCATGGTTAATTCTCCTTTGGTAATCATGTCTTGAACTTCTCCTGGAAGACGGAGCAAACCTAACATATTAGTGATATGGCTTCTACTTTTACTTACTTTTTTTGCTAACTGTTCTTGAGTAATATTCAATTTATCAATTAAACTTTTATATGCTTTGGCTTCTTCTAAAGCATTTAAGTCTTCTCTTTGCAGGTTTTCAAGTAAAGCTATTTCAGCCATTTTGTCATCACTTATTTGTCTAATGATTGCTGGAATTGTTTTTTTACCGGCTAGTTTACTTGCTCTTAATCTTCTTTCACCCGCAATTACATCATATCCTTTGATGCTCTTTTTAACGATTATTGGTTGAAAGACACCATTTTCTTTGATTGAATCAGCTAGTTCTTTTAATGCATCTTCATCAAAGATAGTTCTAGGTTGATATGGATTTGGTCTGATATCATCAACATTTAACTCAACTATTTCTTCATGTTTTGTGTCTTCATATATGTTTTTTTCAAAATCACTAACATTGTTTACATTTAAGTTATCTAAATCAAATAATTGTTCTAGGCCTTTACCTAGGGCTCTTCTACTTTCCATTTCGAGAAATCACCTCTTTTGCTAAATTTATATAAGCTTCCGCACCACGGCTTTTTGGATCATAATAAATAATTGGTTTTCCATGACTTGGAGCTTCTGATAATCTAACTAATCTTGGTATTATTGTATCGTAAACTCTTTCTTTGAAGTAGCTTTTGATATCTTGAACAACTTCTAATCCTAAATTAGTTCTATTATCTAACATTGTTAAAAGCACTCCTTCAATATCTAAAGTAGGGTTTAAGGTTTTTTGTGCAAGCATAATTGAATTTAGTAATTGCATAATTCCTTCAAGGGCAAAAAATTCACATTGAACAGGAATAATTACTGAACTTGCGGATGTTAAAGCATTGGTTGTCAAAAGTCCAAGTGAAGGAGGGCAGTCAATGATTATATAATCAAAGATTTCTTTAGCTTCTTCTAATTTGTTTTTTAATTGTCTATTTTTAGAAAATTCAGGATCTAAACGACTTTTTTCAGCCAATTCTAAATCAGCACCTGCTAAACTAATTGTTGCAGGAATAATATAAAGATTTTTAAATTTTGTTTTCTTTATTACTTCTTTTAGTTCAGCTTCATCAATTAATAAATCATATATACTTTTTTTTATATCACCTTTGTCAATTCCTAAACCTGTTGTACTATTTCCTTGTGGGTCTAAATCTATAAGTAGCGACCTTTTACCTAAATAGCCTAAAGATGCGGCTAAATTAATACTAGAAGTTGTTTTACCAACTCCACCTTTTTGATTGACAAGTGCAATTATTTTTCCCATTTATACCACCAGTTTCTACATTTATAGCTATATACATTTTAACACAACATGTAAAATAAATCTATGGTAAAAAGCTAGATATTAAAAAAATGCCTTATTTTATTTAGCATTTTCTTTAATAATATTTTTCATTTTATCATACTGCTTGTATAAATATTGAACATTGTTTTCTAAGAAAAAGTAATGTCTTACATAGAAAAGTAAGAAAATTAAGGCAATATAAATTACAATAACAAATATCCATATTTGAGTAAATATCAATACTGATAGAAATAGAAATATTCCATAAGCTAAAGTTACTAATAGATGGATAAGTCGTTCGTGCTGAAAAAATTCTATTTTTATTAAATGATTTTCAATATCTTTTTCAGTTATGTTTTTTTCTTCGATTTTTTTATCAATTTCTTTGACATATTCACTTAAGTATTCTCTCATTTTATCAACCTTCTTTACTATTTATTTTTATTATATCATAAAAACTGGTTTTTATTTTAATTTGGTTATATAATTAAAGTAGGAGAGTGATGAT
This sequence comes from uncultured Bacilli bacterium, assembly GCA_944358675.1. Classification (GTDB taxonomy): domain Bacteria; phylum Bacillota_I; class Bacilli_A; order RF39; family UBA660; genus Coprosoma. The sequence goes on from CALVRN010000009.1 coordinate 23,627, forward strand.
ATGGATTTATTTGAAGCAATTGAAAAACGTTTTTCTAATAGAAAATATTTAGATAAACAGATAAGTGATGAAGATTTAAATAAGATTTTGAAAGCGGGAATGCAGGCTCCAGTTGGTAGAGGAAAATATGAAGATATGCATATTACAGTTATTCAAAACAAAGATTTATTAGATGAAATTAGTGGTTTAGCTGATAGAAGTGTATTTTATAATGCACCTACTTTGGTGATTATTTCAGCTCGTGATGATGGTCATGGTTTAGATAAAGAAAATAGTGCTTGTGTGGCTATGAACATGCTGCTTGCTGCGACTGCTTTAGGGCTAGGTTCTATTTATTTAAATTTGGTAATTGGTTTAATTAAGGAACATAAAGAAGTTTTAAATAAATTAAATTTACCAAAAGGATTTATTCCAATCGTTGGAGTTGGTCTTGGATATGCGGATGGAAGTCATTTTAAAGAACATTCTATTGAAATAGATTATATGTAAAAACAAGGATTTATTCCTTGCTTTTTTTAAACTTTAAATTATTAATTTCACTTTCTGATAAACCGGTTGCTTTAGATATAATTTCTATGTCCATATTCATATTTAACATATTTTGAGCGATTTCTAATTTGCCTTCAGCTTTTCCTTTGTTTTTACCTTCTTTTATACCTTCTTTTATGCCTTCTTTTATGCCTTCTTTTATGCCTTTTTCTCTTCCTTCTTTTATTGCTTGATTTCTATCCACTCTTTTTTGCCACTCATTTATTTCTTCTTTACTATACAAATCAATTAGTGTGACATTTTTATTTAAGTCATCAATTATTTTTGCCATGGCCATTAAATCCTCATCTCCTTTAGCTAGCTCTTTGAGCTCTTTTTTATTAGTAATCTGAAACATTACTATTGATTTTTCTATTTTTGAAAGTTGCTCTTTACCATAATTATAATACTTTTCTAAAGGATTTGCCATATTTATGTGTATTCTTTTGAAATTTTCTTCATCGGTATATTTTCCATCATCACTTTTTAAGGTAAACGAAGTAAATAAATTATTACCATATTTTTTTACCATATTAAAATTTATTTGAATAACTTCTGAATTATCTATATTTTCACCGGAGAAATAATGTGAATAGGCTAGTTTGTGGTGATATATATTATTTTTAGCGGATGTGCTGGATTTTAAAAATCTATTTGCTTCAATATTAATTGTTGAACCATCAACTTTAGCTAAGATGTCAGTTATTTTTTTCTTTTCTTTTTTATTTTCTATTGGCAATTCGGTATTGATAAATATTAAGTTCTTTGCAATAAAACTTGGAGATAAATTAATCATATCGCTCATAATTAAAGATAATAATCTTCTAAATTTTGGATGTTGAATAATAGCTTTAAATATTGTATCGGACATTGAAATCATATATTCACTTTCGTTTGGCCTTTTAACTGGCTTATCAATTTTTTCTTTGACTTTTATCATATAACATCCTTTCTAAAAGGTAAAATACCTTCTATAAGATATATACGACATTTATTATGATTTTCCTTTTTTAATTTAAAAAATACCAATTTATTTATTGGTATTTAATATATCTCTAGCCGCAACTAATCCAGTGGCAGCTGCGGTTACAATGTTTCCAGCCTTACCAGCTCCATCGCCAATAAAGTAGACATCATAATCTTTTAATTTAAAATGATTATCTGTTTCTATTTCATTACTAAAAAATTTTATTTCTGGTCCATATAATAATGTTTCGCCATTGTTTACTCCTGGAATTATTTCATTTAATTTATCTAGTCCTTCGATGATGTTGGTTACTATTCTGTATGGTAGAACTAGTGCGAGATCACCCGCTACACAATCTTTTAGGGTAGGGGTAATAAAACCTTTGTTTATTCTATGCCAAGTACTTCTTCTTCCTTGTTTTAAGTCTTTTAATGTTTGAATAATAGGTTTGCCATCTCCTAAAACATTAGCGATGTGAGCGATACTTTCTCCATATTCTCTAGTGTTTGTTACTGGCTCAGTTAAATTTACTTTAGAAATAAAGGCAAAATTACTGTTATTTGATTTAACATCTTTTAAGGCATGACCGTTTACACAAATATATCCATAATAATTTTCTTTAGCTACAAAACCTCCTGGATTTGTACAAAAGGTTCTTATTTCATCATTATAAGTATTTGTTTTAATGAAAATAGTTGGGTCATATATTACACTACATAGTTTTTCTAATATTTCTTTTCTAACTTCAACTCTTACACCTATTTCAATGCTTTGTGATAGATAGGAAATATTATATTTATCAGCTAGTTCTTGGACCCATTTGGCACCTGTTCTCCCAGGGGCTACAACTACTTTTTTTGCTTTATAAGTTGTTTGTTTATTTTTTGTTTTGCAGGTTACTTCATGATTATCTTTAGAAATACTTTTTATATCTAATACTTTAGCTTGTTCTATAAGTTGAACTCCATTCTTTTTTAGATAATTTGTGAAATCTTTAATATACCCTGGAAGTTTATCACTACCTAAGTGTTTTTGTTTTATTAGAAGTAATCTAGCTCCTGTTAGAGCAACTTTACTTTTTATTTTGTTTGCTTCTTCTGTGTTGGAAGGGTATATCTTACTATCCATACCAAATTCATTGAATATTTTTTCACAGTCATCAATTAATTTATTAGCAGTTTCTTCATCCATGTATTTGAATAAATCACTTTTTCCTAATTTTGGAATAAAGTTTAATTTTCCATCTGAAAAAGTTCCAGCTCCTCCATAACCTGATAGGATATTGCAGGGCTTACAGTTAACACATTTACCAGTTTTTTTCATTGGGCAAGTTCTTTTGTCTGCAAATTTTCCTTCATCCACTAATAGAATATTTAATTTTTTATTATTTTTTATTAATTCATAAGCTGTAAAAAGTCCGGCAGGCCCGGCACCTACTATAATAACATCATACATTTATATCACCAATATAATTATATCAAAAAACAAGACTTATTTGTCTTGTTTTTCCTTTAATTTTTCAATTATTTCTTTTTTAGTCATATTACTATAACCTTTTATTTTTTCTTCTCTAGCAATGTCTTTTAAATCTTCTAAAGATAAATCTTCTAATTTAGCTACTTGGATGTTTTCTTCTTGAATTTGTTCAGTTTGATCAGCTTTTGCGGCTTTTTCAAATTCTTCATGAGCTTTTATATCTTCCTCTGGCATTTTACCATTTTTAACTAAGTAGTCAATTTGTTCTTTAGTGATTGTTTCATATTCAAGTAATGTTTCAGCAATTAGTTTTAATAAATCCATATTTTCTTTAACTATTTTCTTAGTTACTTCGTACTGAGTAGTAATAATTTTTCTAACTTCTTCATCAATTTGTTTTGCTACTTCATGTGAGAAGTTTTGAGCTTTATTATAATCTCTACCTAAGAAAACACTTGATTGTTGTTCTTCGAATTGGATAGGTCCTAAATCACTCATACCATATTCTGTTACCATTGCTCTAGCTATTTTAGTGGCTTGTTCAAAGTCATTTTGAGCTCCTGTTGTTACTTCTTTAAACATTATTTCTTCGGCTACACGGCCAGCTAAGAAACCACTAATTGAATCTAATAATTCTTTTTTAGTTCTCAAATAAGTTTCTTCTTTTGGAAGCATTAGGTTGTAACCACCAGCACGGCCTCTTGGAATAATGGTGATTTTTTGAACATCATTAGCACCATCTAATTTGATACCAACAACGGCATGGCCTGCCTCGTGGTAAGCAACTGTACGTTTTTCTTTATCAGTATATTTATGGCTCTTTTTAGCTGGACCCATCAATACTCTATCATGAGCTTCATCTATTTCAGCCATTGTAATTGCATTTTTATTTCTTCTAACAGCAAGTAGGGCTGCTTCATTAAGTAAGTTTTCTAGATCAGCACCACTAAATCCAACTGTTCTTTTAGCTATGTTTGTTAAAGTTACATTAGGTGCGAATGTTTTACCTTTAGCATGGACTGCTAATATTTCTTCACGACCTTTTGCATCTGGATAGTTAACTGTTACTTGTCTATCAAATCTTCCTGGTCTTAAAAGGGCAGGGTCTAAAACATCTGGTCGGTTGGTTGCAGCAATTATTATTATTCCTTCATTGGCACCGAATCCATCCATTTCAGTTAATAATTGGTTTAATGTTTGTTCTCTTTCATCGTGTCCACCGCCTAAACCAGCACCTCTTTGGCGACCTACGGCATCAATTTCATCGATAAATACTAGACATGGAGCACTTTGTTTTGCTTGTTTAAACATATCTCTGACACGAGATGCTCCTACACCGACAAATAGTTCAACAAATTCTGAACCGCTTATGAAATAAAATGGTACATTTGCTTCACCAGCTACGGCTTTTGCTAATAAAGTTTTACCAGTTCCTGGAGGACCTACTAATAGGACACCTTTTGGAATTCTAGCTCCCATTTTTTGGAATTTTTTAGGGTTCTTTAAGAAATCAATTAATTCAGACATTTCTTCTTTTTCTTCATCTAGTCCAGCAACATCTTTAAATGTTATTTTGGTTTCTCCTCCACTTAATCTTGCTTTTGAACGACCAAAGTCCATCGATTTGTTACTGCCACCCATTTGTTTTGTGATGAAATAGAATGCAGCTCCAACAATAATTAACATTGGTAATATGTTTATTAAAAAGATTAAGAACGGACTTGAACTTGGATCAGTTGAAGTAGTTAATTTGAAACCTGCTGTTTCTTCTGCATCTAATAGTTTTACCATTGTTTCATTGGTAAGAGGCATATTAAAGGCAAATGTTTCATTATCTGCATATTCTTTTAATTTACCTCTGATAGTATAAACACTACTTTGACTATTAGGTACAACATTTATTTCTTTGACTTCCTTGTTTTCTACAGCTTCCATGAATTCACCATAAGTGAGTTCATTTACTTTTGTATTCATTGTACCAACTAGCACATACATACAAAGTAAAAATACTATAAGAAAGACATAAGGAAAAAGTCCTCTTTTAACAACTTTTTTATTCATTACAAACTTCCTTTCTTTTGGTACCTAACTATTATATCATAGTTTTGGTCTTTTTCTCTATCAAATTTAGTTTTTTTTAAGCCTGGAAGCCAAATAATTTCACCATTACTATCAGTTACTACTGGCCACAGATTCCTTTGGTCTAAAGAAATTTTTTCATCAATAAAAATATCTTTTATTTTTTTTGTTTTATTTAGACCTTTTAATATTAATTTATCACCATCTTTTTTTGTTCTTACATGAAGAGGTAATTTAATATCTTTTGAGTTTATTTTAGTTACGTAATTTGAATGGTCGTTAGTGTCATTTATGATTTCAATTACATGATGGTTTGGCAGCTTTATTTTATCATTTAAAATATAATCGTATTCTTTATGGGTTTTATTTTCTTCTATCCAAGCATTATTATATGATTTTATGAAAATTTTATTATATGGAAGATTTATTTTTTTATTTGGTTTTTGATTTTTTATGGTGGATAAAATGTTATTAACATGGCTGTCATTTATTAAATTAATGTTATTTTTATAGGAAATTTCTAAAATATAATTAATTATCTTTTTTTGAATTAAAGGTTCTTCTTTTAAGAAGAATTCAATATTTAATTTGTTTTCTTTATAAATATTTGGGATAATTTTTTCTAGTAAGTTTTTGAAATATGCATCTGTTTCTGAAAGTGTTTTACTATATTCTAAAAATTTTAAATGGACATTTTTATTTTCTTCTTTTAGTTTTGGAAGAATGTATTTTCTTATGCGATTTCTTGTGAAAACATCACTATCATTTGTTTTGTCTAAAGCATAAGGAATGTGATTAACAGTTGCATACTTTAGTAATTCTTCTTTTGTTTTAGTAATTAGTGGTCTTATAATTTTATAACCATTCTTTTCAGTTATTTCACTAAATCCAGCATAGCCTTTTAAAGATGAACCTCTAATTAAACGCATCATAATGGTTTCAGTTAAATCATCGCCATGATGGGCAGTTAATAGGTAAGGGGATGAGTATTTTTTTATTAGTTTTTCAAAGAATTCATAACGTTTTTCTCTAGCATAATTTTCTGTGTTTCCTTTGTATTCATCAATAGTCATATATTCAAAGATAATATCATTTTGTTCACAGTATTTTTTTACCATTTTAGCTTCATCATCACTTTCTTTTCGAAGTTTATGATTAACGTGAGCACATATTAGTTTTAAATTTTTTTCTTTTTTTACTGTGGATAACAAATTTAATAACACCATGGAATCTGGACCACCTGATGTTGCTACAACAACACTAGAATTATTTGGAATTTCTTTTTTTAATTTTTCTAAAATATCATTCATTTTCATCACCCCATTTAATTGGAGTAATACCATGACTAACTAGAAAATTATTAGTTTTTGAAAAAGGTTTACTGCCAAAAAAACCGCGATGAGCAGATAATGGTGATGGGTGAGGACTTTCCACAATATAATGATTAGGGTTAGTGATTAAAGTTTTTTTACTTCTAGCATAACTACCCCAAAGAATAAATACAATCGGTTTTTCTCTTTTATTTAATAGTTTAATTAAATTATCAGTAAATGTTTCCCATCCTTTATCTTTATGAGATAGGGGAGTATCTTTAACAACAGTCATAATAGAGTTAAGCAAGAAAACACCTTGTTTAGCCCAGTCTGTCAGATTGTTATTTGTCCTAGTGACACCTAAGTCGTTTTTTAATTCTTTAAAGATATTATCAAGTGAAGGAGGTCTTTTAACTCCCTCTTCAACTGAGAAAGAAAGACCGTGAGCTTCTTTAGGACCATGATATGGATCTTGACCTAAAATAACTACTTTAACTTCATCATAGTCTGTATATCTTAATGCATTAAAAATGTTTTTATATTCTGGATAGACTATTTTTTTTCCATATTCATTTTTAACAAAGACACCTAACTGTTTGAAGTATGGTTTTTTAAATTCTTCTTTTAAAAGTTCATCCCATTTTTTATTAATCATTATACTGCACCTCTTCGAGGTATATTGTAACATTTTTCTTTGTAAATTAAAAGAAAAACCTACCAATAATTGGTAGGTAATTGATTATCTAGTTTTGTGATGTCCTTCAGATGTTAATTTTATTTTAGCCTTTAACTTTTTCGAAGTGCTTTAATAATTTTACTAAATGCGAATAACTCTATGAGGGCTGCTAGTAAAAGCATTAATATAACATAAGTTAATGAATGATAAATTAAGATAATAGATGCGATAGCACTTATAATGGCACCACCAGTATTTCTAGCCAAATTAATATATGCACTTAATTCTTGTTCTAGGCCTGGCTTTCCATTTTTTCAATTATTTTGTTAAACTTTTGAGTTTGCTTTTCATCTAATACAAAAGGAACTTTTGCGCTAAATCCAGCAAGTAAATTTTGAATGGTTAAATCTGTATCATTACAATATTCAATTGTTATATTTAAAATAGCTATGGCATATCCTTTTTTATCCGATGCCTGTTTTACTGAAAAACTATAATCTGATGTAAATACACTTCCTTTAGCAAAATGTCCATTATAAAATTGATTTTTTATGACAACATTTGTTTCGATGGTGGTTACTTGATTTTCAATAATTTTTCTTATCTCTTCAAGATTTTGTGTTTCTGATTTTTCCATAAATTACCTCTCTTTATAAATTATTTTTTTTTGAAAATAGATTATATATCATATCCTATTTTTCAAACTAATTATTTCTAATTTATTGTATCAAATATTTTTTGAATTTAAACATTTAACTAAAATTTTTTTCATCTAATAGTGGAATAATGTCAATAGCTGGTTCTTCATATGGATGTGCTTGTCTTAACTTTGTTATAACATTTTTAACATTATCTATATTACATACAGCTTCTAATTTTTCTTCTTCAACATATTTTAATTTATTAGTATTTCCAATATATGGATTTGCTTGATCATTTGGTATGAATGTACCTATCGATTTTGTGGTGGTGGTGCAGTGGGAATAATTTCCTATTATGCCTGCTCCAGCTTCACAAATTACATTTCTAACATCATTAAGATTTTCAGTAGGTACGGTTACAATTATTTTTACTTTATTAATGTTTATATTCATAATTATCACTCCTTTTTTTAGTTTAAATTATTAGCTATTTCAGCAAATATTTCAATAGGTAAGGCTTCAGCTCTTACTGTTAAATCTAAATTATGTCTTTTTAAAACTTCTTCAATTTTTTTTAGATTATATCCTTTTAAGTTGTTTTTTAGTGTTTTTCTTTTTTGTTTAAAAGAATCTCTAACTAATTTGAAAAAAATTTCTTCATTATCAACTTTTACTTGATTTTCTTTTTTGGTGAAAGATACAACTATGCTGTCGACATTAGGTTTTGGAATGAAAACATTTTTACTAACATCTAAAAGTTTTTCCACAGTATAGTAATAGTTTAAAAAGATTGAAAGTGAATTATATTCTTTAGTGTTTGGTCCCGCTTTAAACCTATCACCAACTTCTTTTTGAACCATAACAACTATTTTATCAATATTTAATTTATCTTCGATTAGCTTAATTATTATTGGGGTTGTAATATAGTAGGGAAGATTAGCCACAACATATGTTTTTTTATAACTAAAATTTTTTAAATCTTCTTTAACATTTCTTTTTAAAAAGTCTTCATAAATTATAGTTGTATTATTTAAGTTATGTTTTTCAAGTATTGGTTTTAAAGTTTTATCTATTTCATAGGCAATAACGTGACCTGATAATTTATCTAATTCGGTTGTAAGTGATCCACCACCAGGACCTATTTCAATTACTAAAGTATCTTTATCAATTTTTGATTTAGAAATTATACTGTGGATAATGTTTTTGTCCACAATAAAGTTCTGACCAAATTTCTTTTTAAAGTTAAAATTTTCTTTATTTAGTTCTTCTGTCATTTTTTTAGGAGAATATTCCATATACAAAACCTCCAAATTCATTGTACCAAAAAAAACTAGGGTTAGCTAGTTTTTAGGTAAGATTATAGTGAAAGTTGTTTCTTCATTTTCACTTTTAACGGTTATATTACCACTGTGTAATTTGATTATTTCCTGGGCAATGGCTAGACCTAGTCCAGAACCACCTAATTTGGTATTTCTAGAGTAATCTACTCTATAGAATTTATCAAATAGTTTATCTATTTGTTCTTTGGTTAAAGTTTTGCTTTTATTAGATATGGTTATGATTAAGTCTTTATCTTCTTTGATATCGATATTAATTGGACTATTTTCATAGCTATAGTTTATGGCATTTTTAATTAGATTATTAAAAACTCTAGCCATTTTAATGGAATCTGCTTCTATAAAAATATCTTTTTGGGTAGAAAAGTTAATTTCTTTATTTTGTTCTTTTAAAATAGGGTAAAATTCATCAATTACTTGATTTATTAATAATGTTAAATTTAGTTTTTCTTTTTTTATAGTTAAAGTTTCAGAATTATATTTAGTTATTTCAAATAATTCGTTAATAAGTTCTTCTAATTTATTTGATTTTTCTAAAGCTATTTTGATGAATTTGTTTTTTTGTTTAGTACTTAAGTTTTTTTCTTCATCTAAAAGAGATAGGTATCCGATGATAGAGGTTAGGGGAGTTTTAAGATCATGAGCGAGATAAACAATTAAATCATTTTTCTTTTGTTCATTTTCTTTAGCTAAACGTTCATTAAATAAAGCTTCTTTTTTTATTTGATTCATGGTTTCTTCAGCTTCTTTTAATTCATCTGGAAGTTTTATTTTTTCATCGGTTTTGGTAATTAGCTTTCTACTTTCAGATACTAAAGCATCAATATAAGATAATGATTTCATTAATGTTATTGTGAAAATTATAATAAACCCTATAAACCATATAATTAGTAAGAAAAATCCTTGATAAAATATTCCAGTTAATAAAACATATAATGGATCATCGGGATACCATGTTATATTAGAACATAACCAGTAGCCAACCATATAAAAAATGATAAAACAAATTGTATATAAAACGGTTACTTTGAATAGCCTTTTTAAAAATTTAAAAGTTAATTCTTTACCATATTTATTTTTCAATTTGATAACCTACTCCCCATATTGTATTTATATATTTTATTTTATCATTTTCTCCTAATTTTTCTCTTAAGTGGCGGATGTGGACCATGATGGTGGCACTTGAAGATGGATAGTAAGGTTCTTTCCACACTTCTTCAAAAAGTTTTTCAGTGGTTATTACTTTATTTTCGTTTTCAGCCAAAAGATAAAGGATTGCGAATTCGGTTGGTGTTAGTGGTATTTTTTGACCATTTTTTAAACATTCATGTTTATCTTTATCTAAAGTTAAATCTTTGATAGCAATTATTTTATTTTGATTTTGATTGTAACTAGTATATCTTCTTAATTGGGCTTTTACTCTTGCGAGAAGTTCTAAAGGCATAAATGGTTTGGTTATATAATCATCGGCACCAATATTTAAACCTTTTATTTTATCGGCATCAGTTATTTTAGCAGTTACCATTATTATTGGAAAGTTATATTCTTTTCTAATTTTTTCACATAAGTTAAAACCATCAATCCCTGGCATCATGATATCTAATATAGCTAAATCTATATTTCTTTGTTTAATTATTTTTAAAGCTTTTTCACTACTATATGTTTTATATACATTGTAGCCTTCATTTTTTAAATATAGTTCAATTAAATCAGCAATTTCTATTTCATCATCAACAACTAGTACATTCATACATTTCCTCCTAAATATTCTTCTAAGGTTAGGTTTTTATTAGTTATTTCTTTGGCGGCTTTTTTTCCGACATAGCGGTAGTGCCAAGGCTCATAATCTATTTTGGTTATTTCATATTTATCTTCTGGGTATCTTAATATAAATCCATATTTATAGGCATTATTTTTTAGCCACTCCCACATCTTTTCATTTTCATCATAATGACCTTCATCACTAAAGTCAATAGCTAATCCGGTTTCATGTTCAGAGTAGCCTGGAACTTGTACAGTTAATTTTGTTTGTTCATAAGCTTTTTCTTTAGTGTATCCCTCATTTTCGTAGTCATTCATTTTATTTTCAAATATTTGAGTTTGTTCATCCTTAGAGCGATATGCATTATTTATTTTTAAAGTTATGTTATCATTTAAGGCATTATTATACATATTTACTAAATCATTGTATATTATATCAGCTACCTTTTTATTTTGAAAGGTTACAAGATTTAGATTTATATTATCTGGAAAAGCATTTTCACTATTAACTAAAATTAAAGTATTGATTTCGCTAATTGGATCTACTTTTGAATTAATATATGGTTTTTGTAAGTAATATACCCAGACTATTAGTAAAATTCCAATTATGAGTGTTAGTAATTTTTTCATAAATATCACCTCTAAGGCAATATTAATATGGAATAGTTAAATTATAAACTCTTTTAAAGATTTTTTAAGAATGCTTAAGAAAATATTAAGAAAAAAATGAGGATTAGAATCCCCATCTTTGAACGCTATATTTTACGTTAGAACTTGTAGATAAATGAATTGCTGGATCTGATTCAGTTACATAAGCTAAATCCATATGAACTATACCATTTTCCCAGGCAGTTTTCATCGCTCCACCAGTATCTAATACAATAGCATTAAAGGTGCCTAAATTTGGATTTTCTACTTTAATAATTGTTCCACAAGGAAATTTATCTAAAGCAGCTGCTATGATTCTAACTTCACCATATTCATCATCATTATAAGTCATACCATTTCTAGTTAAACTATAATAACTTCCATCTTTGGTTTTACAAGCTAAAGTTCCAGCTCCAGAACACCCTTTGCAGTCGGCACCATAACCTGTCATTTTCCCTACATAATTGGCTTCGTCTCCAGTTCCAATTTCGATTTTTGCATTTTTTGGACTTTCGATGATTATTTCATTGTTATTTTCATCGATGTATGCTAGTCCATTATGCCCCTTCTCTTTTGTAATAGTGACGCCAGTAGGAATTTTACTGTTATAAGTTTCGACTGTATCATATTCTAGGACTTTTGTTAAAGCCACAGAATTTTTAGTCTGGTTTAAATTTTTTACTTCAAATTTCGTTTCTGAAATTAGGTTACCAGATGTCATTAACCCTGTAATAGTTAGGATACTTATTAGTAAAGGTATTCCTAAATATCGCAGGTGATATTTTTTCATATTTCACCTCATATTTCAAAATTGAAACCATTTAAAGTATACCATATTTATATCTTTAAGTCAAATTGGTAACAAGCCGTTTGCGTTGTAATTTCAAGGGTTTTTGCGTATTCTATACCCGTTAATTGGGATATTTTGGCAGCGACATATTTAACGTTTACTGGTTCGTTTTTATGACCTCTAAAAGGTTCAGGTGTTAGATATGGACTATCGGTTTCTAAGACAAAATTATGAATGTCTAAGGTGCGAACAATTTCTTTTAACTTCTTTTCGTTTTTAAAAGTTAAAACACCTCCTATGCCAAGAGTTACACCTAACTTAACAAATCTTTCGGCCATTTCTAGACTACCACTAAAGCAGTGCATGTTGCATTTTGTATCTTTATGTTTGTACTGCTTTACTATATTATATGTATCTTCTATTGCATCTCTACTGTGTATGACTATAGTTTTATGATATTTGTTTGCGAGATTAATTTGTTTTATGAATAGTTCTTTTTGTTTTTCTTTATTTTCTTTAGTATAGTGATAGTCTAATCCTATTTCTCCAACACCAACTATTTTAGAATGAGTTAAGTATTTTTCAACATTTTTTAAATCTTCATCAGTATAGGTGTCGGCAAATTCTGGATGAATACCGATAGTACCATAGATATTATTATGAGTTTCACAGAGATTAATTACTTCTTCAATATCTTGTGGACTAGCAGTACTTACTATCATTATATTATTTTCCATGTGTTTTATGATTTCTTCTTTATTTTCATAATCTTCTTTACTTATATGACAGTGTGTATCAATCATCATATTTTATCACCTTTTTCATTATAACATTTTTAATAAAAAAAGGCTTATTAAAAACCTTTTTTAGTTTATTTTATCCGATTATGATATGCATCAATAAATCCATCTAATTTTTTTATTTTTATTTTATTTTCTTTCACTTCTTTATGATATTTTATTTTATTAAATAATACTTCTATAACATCTTTATAACCAAACCAATGCATTAGTCCCATAATTAATAAATATATTGGAAGAAACTCTTTTTGATTTTTTGAATAATGATAATATGCACCAAATGTCGCAACAAATATAGAAAGAGTTATACAAGTAATTTCAGTAATTGGATTTATTAATTCGGTGTTATATTGTTTTTGAAGTCCTTCTTTTTTATCTAAAATATTTAAATAATCGGTTAAAATTAAATTTGAACATTCTAATTTAATAAGTTCCATTTCAAGTTTGCTGTGAAATACAAAAGATAGCTGATTATAGTCAAAATCGGACTGGGAGGCAAAATCAACTTCATTAATATAATTATCGACTAACTCCTTAAGGTGTTCACAAAGCATTATTATTTTTTTATTTTGAGGATATTTAATAATTATGCCTTTTATCCTGTTTATTCTATTTAAAACATATTTACCTGTTGTGACAATACCATTTAAAACGTGAAAATCTATTTTTTGATATTGTTTGGCTTTTTTGTTCATATAATTTAATAAATCGTCTATAAAGGTTGATTTTATGTTACTTTTTAAATATTTATCGGAAAATTGATTTACTTTTTCTTGCCACGTATCTAATAAAGATGGGGCGCTAATATTTCCATCATCAATACTATCAATAATTTTATTAAGTTCGTTATATAAGTCATGTGCTTCGCTTTCTAATTCAAACTTTTCAAAAAATACATTATAATAATCATCATTGTAAAAATCAAAACCATCATTTTCACTATTTGTGGATTTATTTTGAGTTACGTTATTCACTTTATCATACATGCTTCGTTTTTTTGAATCAAAAAGTGTATCATAGGCTATATTAATGGCTTTTATTTTTTCTTCAGCATCTTCACCTTTATAAACATCTGGGTGATATCTTCTTACTAATTCTAAATATGCCTTTCTTATTTCTTCTACGGTTGCATCTACAGAAATACCTAATATTTCATAATAATTAATATTTTGCAAATCCATAAATTTTTCTCCTTTTTAAAGTGGAATTTATTATAACATTAAATTTAAAATTGTCAAACAAAAAGAAGAACTTAATTAGTTCTCTGTGAATAATGAGTAAAAATGTTACATAATTTTAGAAACAATAATTAGTAAAAATGTTACATTATAAATTAAGTGTG
>CALVRN010000010.1 GCA_944358675.1 uncultured Bacilli bacterium
AAAAAAAAAAAAAAAAAAAAAAAAAAAAAAAAAAAAAAAAAAACAAGTAATATTTTCGAAAAATCACTTGTTTTAACATTTCTTTACAGTGAGCAAGATAATTTCTAGTTATCTTACTTAAATCTTGCTTATTATCTTATTTATTTATTAAGTCTTTTTCTAAAACATATTCATAAACTTTTTTTAATTGATAACCAATTTTCTTAATATCTCTAGCTTCCGCAACCTTATAACCTTCTTCGGTTAAATCGGGTAATTTACCCTTTAATATTAATTTAATTTTATATTCAAAATCATCAACATTTTTAGCTTTATAAACATTAACTCCATCTTTAAGCCAGTCATCATATATAGGAATATCACTAATTAAAGTCTTAGTTTTCATAGCTAATGCTTCTAACAAAACAATACCCTCTGTCTCTTCTTTAGTTGGAAATATATATAAATCACATCCTGAATAAGCATCTTTAAGTTCATCACTATTAACATACCCAGGAAAATAAACATTATCTGTTTTATTCTTAATAGCCTCACTTATTTTAATAGGAATAAGCGAAGGTTTAGTATAACCAAACCAAATAAATTTATATTCCGGCATTCTTCTAGCTAACTCTAAAAATTCAAGTATTCCTTTTCTTTCAATATAAAGCCCAACTGCCATAATAACCTTATCAGAAGAAGTAAAACCATATTTTGTTCTAAACCTTTTTGCTCCTTCTTCACTTCTTTTGAAAAACTTCAAATCAATACCATTAGAAATTGGAATAATCTCTTTACCTAAATCGTATTTTTCTAAAACTCTTTTAGAATATTCAGTTGGGGTAATTAATAAATCAGCTGAACCATAACAAATTTTAAGCCACTGGCGAAATATTGGAGAAACCCCATTAGAAAGTTTAAATGAATTTCTAAAATCTTCCTCTGTAGAATGAGCATGAAAAATCACTTTTTTCCCCATTTGCTTGCACTTCTTCGCAAGCATTAAAGATTCTGGAAAAATAGTATTAATATGAACTATATCAAAATCATCATTCAGATCAATAGTATAAGGAATATGCATCAAATCTAAAGCTTTCTTTTGATGAACAATAGCTCTTCCAACACCACTTTTTTCAACATCTTTAAATTTACCTGTATGTAGTAATATTTTCATAACAACCTCCTAGGTATTTACATTTACTAGTATAACATCTTTACCAATCTTGTCAATCTGGGACCATTTAATTTTAGAGGTAGAACCGCTAAAAAATATAAATCTTCTTCTTTGAACACTCATCTCGGTAATCTTACCATCTTTATCCAAACTAACATCAATTATTGAACCTACTTTTTTACCATCAAACACATTTATAACATCTTTACTTTGCAAATCAGAAAGCATCATACTACTACCCCCATAAAATTATATTAAACATAAAAAAAGAAAATGACAAAATCATTTTCTAAATACTCTTTCTTTTTCAAACACACGACTAATCTCATCATATAAAACACTACTTTGTTCACTTAATGCTTTATTTTCCAAAACATTTTTTGCAAATCTCAATTTAACTAAAGTATACACTTGAAATTCTTTTAAATCATTTGAAATTCTAGAAAAAGACATAGTCTGAATAACTTTTCCATCTTGAATAACTTTAGTCTTCTTACCTCTAATGGCATATTTTAAATCACCAACATCAATCACTCTCTCACTCATATCAGAAAGCGGATTAGCCAAAATATTAGTACTAATTTCATTTTTCAAATCAAAAAGAGCATAAGAACCAGTAAACCCTGCAATTGCAAAACTTTCATCACTCATAATATCAGGTATATCGCAAACTTTAATTCCCCCTGGATGTTTAAAATAAACACCCATCGCTCTATTAACATTTAAAGTTAAATCAGCCGATTTCATCTTAACTGTACCATCTTCATTAAGTAAAATAGGTACATCTAAAATAGGTGTAATCATTTTTAAAATATATTGATGCTTTAAAAAACAATTATTCAAATTATCAAATAACTTAATTAAATCTTTAGAAGTACTGAATATTCCCGCATGACCTGGATTCAAATTATATTTTTCTATCAGTCTTGCTTTAGGGTCATTAACCAAATTAAGTTCATCTGCTGCCCCACCAGTAAGTATTCCAAAACTTCTATCATAACTTGTTTGTAAAAGTCCCATTTCATCATTAAAATAATTTTGAAAATTTAAATCAGCTTGTGGTAATAAATATTTCAAAATAATAAAAGGTATATCACTATAAATAAAAGTATCACTTTCAATAACTTTAGTATTTAAAAGTCTTCTTTGAAGCTCATCTAAAGAAATATTGTCATCTAATCTACCATCAGTTCTTAAATTATAATAAAACTTAACCATTTTCTCAATAGGAATATCCAAATAATCAAATTTTTTATAATCTGACACATTTCTATTTAAATCAAATTTCCCTTCCGACACTAATTTTAAGGCTAAAATAGTTGTAAAAAGTTTAGTAGTACTCGCTAAATCAAAACGTGTATCTTCATCAACTAAAGTACCATCTTTTTTAGTAAAACCATTATAAGTAAAAATAGTAACTCCACTTTTTGAATCTTTAATTCCAGTTGTAAGTCCAGGTGTATACAAAGTCATATCAAAACATTTTTTTAAATATTCAAAAACTATATCATCATATATCTTTTGTGGATTCTCATTCATAAGCAAAAGCAAGCGGTTTTTCGCATCATCAAGTACATCAACTAAATCGTGATACTCTTTTAATTTACCATTTTTCAAAAACTCTAATACAATTTTATACTCTTCTAAATTCATCATTAAAATATATTCTTCTTTTGTCATCTAAATCTTCCTTTACAAGGCTATATTATAATTATTTTTAAAGTATAGTCAATCATTTAAAACATTTTAAAACAAAATTTTCAAATAACTTCAAATTTTCATCTTCTAATTCTGGATGAAATTGTACCCCCACACACCACCAATCACTATTACTTTCTATAACTTCAATCTCACCATCATCACTTAAGCCCGTAACTTTAAAAATAAAGCTATTATAAAAGATTTCTTTTTTGGCAATAGATTTATGAAGTGATGGCATATCTAAAACATCAGTATAAAAAATATCATAAAGCCTTGAATTTTTATCTATAAAAACCTTGTGTTTAGATTTTTTAATATCCTTTAAAACAAATGGATCTAACTTATCATGTCCATCCTTATCAAATAAATAATAACTCTCACTATCGTAATCAAACTCTTTATTTATAATATCATAATTTAACTTACCTGAATGTTTTTGCCAAAACCATTCATATCCCACCATTGTCTGCATTCCTAAACATACTCCCAAAACAGGAATTTTGTGTAAATAAGCATAATGAAGTGCACATATATGTGAACTACCTAAATGCGGTCCTCCTTGAATAATAAGTCCATCACACATTTTAATCTCATCCTCATTAAAAACTTCATTTGGAAAAAGTAAACCAATAGGAACACCTCCCGCTTTAATTATCTTTTTAGGATAATTATCAACAAACCTACTTTGGCATTCAAACGGATCTTCCTCATTAAATCTCCTTGGAGCCAAAATACCAATAACTGGTTTTCTCATAATATTCACCTCAACCATACCTCAAAACAAAACAAATAACAAATAACAAAATATATATTAATATATTCAAAAATACTAAAAATGCCCCATCCACCTTATGATTAGCTAAAATATATCTATAGTTTTCAGGACTTTCTTTTTTTATCTTCAAAATTCTTTTTTTATCTAAATAAAGGACAAAAGTATAAAGAAAACCAGAAAGAATAAATCGCATAATCAAAAAATAAACAATCCAAAATACAAGTGAAAATGCAAACCCATATAAATAAGCAAACATACCAAAAAAATTAAAAAGATTAAAAGAAATTACCCATTCGATAGTATTCAAAATAAAACCAATTAGAAAATAACCTTTATAAGTTAAATATAAACTTCCAAGCAAAAACGGTTTAAGTAACCCTTTATTATGAATCATCTTATCATAATCTTTTTCAAACAGTTCTAAATCACTTTTCTTTTCATCATAATTAATTTGTACTTTTCCTCCACTTTTCATATATCCACATTTTATACAAACACCATCTATCATTTTACTCATACACTTTGGACAATTCATATTCTCACCATTTCAATTGTATCATAATAGAAAGAAAAAACATACCAAAGTATGTCTATTTAATCAACTTTTTAATTTTAGCTAAACCGTTTTTTTCTAAACGTGATATTTGAGCTTGACTAATTCCTATCTCTTCAGCCAATTCTGTCTGAGTTCTTCCAATCATATATCTTTGTAAAATAATATACTTTTCTTTCTCTTTAATCTGACTCAAAGCACCCTTTAAAGCAATCTTTGTTTCTAAATCATATGTCCCATCATCACTAGATAACTGATCCGACAAATATATTATATCTCCCCCATCACTATAAATAGGTTCAAACATACTAACAGTATCTTTTAAAGAATTTAAAGCTTGAACAACCTCCCACTCCGAAATATTCATCTTCTGAGCAATCTCCAAAGCTGTAGGTTCCTTATTATTTAAAAAAGTTAGTTCATCTTTTACCTTAAGTGCTTTATAAGCTAAATCTTTAATACTTCTAGACACTCTTAAACTACTGTTATCTCTCAAATATCTCTTTATCTCCCCCAATATCATCGGAACAGCATAAGTACTAAAACGAACTTCGTGATTTAAATCAAAATTATCAATAGCTTTAATAAGACCAACAACACCAACTTGAAATAAATCATCCAAATTATCCACTCTTCCAGAAAAACTTTTTAAAACTGATAAAACCAACTTTAAATTTCCTTGAATTAAATCATCCTTTGCCTTTAAATCACCACTTTGATATTTATTAAAAAGTTCTAGCTGTTCATCTAAAGTTAAAACAGGAATATTAGCTGTATTCACATTCGCAATTTCTACCTTATGTCTTGCCATAATCTTCTCACCTCACCATTATAATGAGTGAAAAGATTATTTTTTAAACAAATAACTTTAATAAAATCAAAATTAAAATAACTGGTATAACAAATATTGCCATAGAAATAATTCTTTTTTTCTTATCTAAATTAAAAATTTTATCTAAACATTGATACAAACCAAATAAATAAAAACCAAAACATAAAATCAAAATAACATAAGTAAAAATAACAGATACACTTATAAATATACTTGATAATGCAAGACCAATTATTAAAACAATATTCAAAATAGAAAGTAAATTAAATATTTTAAAATAACTTTTTTTAGTATATAAATGCATAAGTAAAGAAATAATAAAGAAAAAACAAATTGAAATTAAAAGTATTATAACAAAATAATTAGTTTCCGAAGGTCTTCCTGTAGATTCTGTTATATATGCTGATAAAACCCCTGTACCTTCTAAAAAATCAGAAGCTGCTCTTTCAAACATATTATCTTTAAACAAATTATAAAAAACCCCAAAAAGCAAACTAGTAAAACCTGTTATAATAACTGAAATATAAAATAAATTCTTATTCAAATATTTTCTAACAACCTCAATCATCCACACCACCAAACTTCAAATACTTTCTTATAAATGTAATATACAAAATCAAATAAGCACCTGATACCATATAACCTGCAAGTACATCACTCGCATAATGCACACCTAAATAAATTCTACTCATACCTATCAATAAAATTAAAATAGAAAGCATGATAGAAAATAAAATTTTCATTCTTTTAGTTATATTAAAATGCCAAAGCAAATAAATTATAAAACCATAAAAACCCAAAGAAGCCATTGCATGACCAGAAGGAAAACTATAACCCGACTCTGTAATAATCATCAAATCATACGGTCTATCTCTCATAAAAATAAGTTTAAGTAAAATATTTAAAATCAAAATACTAATCGCATTTAAAAGTGCGAAAGCGCCATATTTTTTATTTTTAAAAGCAATAATTAACACCAAAGATACTAGTAAAATCATTACTTCACTGGCAAAGAAAGTAATAAACTTATAAAACCCTGTGAAATAATCAGTTTTAAAAAAAGTAACCATATTATAAACAAAGCTATCAAAATCACCAGTTTGATGATTAATAACAAAATAAGCTATAATTCCAAATATAATAATAAAAACAGCAAAAAAATTCCACTTTAATTTTTTCATATTATCACGACCTTATATAATAACAAAAACCGTCATACAGTTTGACGATTTTTAATTTCCTTTGGTGTATTTTTAATATGATTACCAATAATTTCCGATACATCAAAGACTGTGACAAAAGATGATTCATCAACCTCATCTAAAATGTCTTTTAAAATAGAAACTTCAAACCTTGTAATAACTGTATACAAAACTCTTTTATCACCATGAGAAATAATTCCTTCACCGGAAAGTACTGTAACTGTTCTACCTAACCTCTCTAAAATAGCTTTTGCAATTTCTTTTCCATCATCAGTAATAATAAAAGCCGCCTTCGCCCCATTAAGTCCATCAGAAACCATATCGATAACTTTATATGTGACAAAATAAGTTAATAAAGAATATAAAGCTCTTTCTACACCAAACACAAATATTGCCACACCATAAATAACAACATTAAAACATAAAACAACTTGACCTACAGATACACTTTTTTTTCTATTTATTAAAATTGCTACTATTTCTGTACCATCCAAACATCCACCTTCTTTAATAATAAGGCCGCATCCGACACCAAGTAAAATACCACCATAAACCGTTGCAAGTAAAACATCATCTATTAAAGGTGTATAACTATGAAATACTTCAAGCAAAATACTAAATAATATCATTCCATATCCGGCTTTTAAAACAAATTTTTTACCTAACTGCTTATATCCTAAAATTAAAAACGGTAAATTAACTATAAAAATAATCGCACCAAGTGAACCGCCGAATAAAGTATTTAAAATAATTGAAATTCCATTCATTCCACCATCTATCATCAAATTAGGTATCAAAATAAGTTCTAAAGCAATAGCAGACATAACCGCACCCAATGTAATTAAAATAAGTGATAAACAAAAATCCCAATCAAATAATCTGTAAGTTTTCCTTGCCATATCCTATCCTCCTATTAATATTATATAGGAAAACTACAAACATTTAAAGTGTTAAATATCCTCTTTACATTTTTTTAAAATAATTTCTCTATTTTTTAAAATTCTATCATCCTTTGTTATTTCTAAAGCTTTATCCACACATTTTAAAGCTTCATCATAATTATTCATATTATAATAACAAAGTGATAAAAAATCATATATACTAAAATCTGTACTAAACCATTCAGTTATATAAGTTTTATATCCTTTTTTAATATTCAAAGCTTGTTTAAATAAAGCCACAGCTTTATTATATTCCCCTCTTTCATAATAAAAAATAGCAAGTTCTGTATAAGCTTCTTTCAAATGTGGAGCTTCCATCAAAGCTTTTTGATACCACATTTCAGCTTCTAATGGCCTATTCAAATT
Organism: uncultured Bacilli bacterium; assembly: GCA_944358675.1. Taxonomy (GTDB): domain Bacteria; phylum Bacillota_I; class Bacilli_A; order RF39; family UBA660; genus Coprosoma. The sequence continues at coordinate 7,524 of CALVRN010000010.1, forward strand.
CTTATAACACCTTCCAATAAATCTCATTGAAGCGCATCTTTCATCTTTCCAAACAGCCTTTTCTAAATTCAAATGTCTCTCCAAAGTATCAATAGCTTCATTCCATCTTTCATAATACATATATTCTCTTCCCAAATAATGTGTATTTCTGTCATCTAAAGGATCTTCGTTCACAGATAACTCTAAAAGTGGTAAATAACCTCCTCTTGATTTTTCTCTATCAGGATAATGATTTAAAACAATGTTTTCATCAAACACTCTTTTTTCTACACCATTATACTCTAAAACCTCATGCACAGGTCTAGTCCACCTATACCCATTCCTCGCATGAATTTTATCAGAATAAAAACTAATTATTGGATTATCATCATCATCTAAACTCCAATTATAAGTATAACTAGCTCTAGTAGTCCCATCCTTCCAAACTTTCTCTAATTTATCTCTCCAACCTTTTTCAAACACTTCATCTAAATCGGTACACACACATATATCAGCATCTTCATCAACCATATCTAAAGATAAATTTCTTGCCACATCAAATCTCCAAGGTTTTACCTCTTTAACCTCCACAATAGCCCCTAATTTTTTTAAAGTATTTGCACTTTCATCACTAGAACCAGTATCCAAAACAAACACCTTATCAGCTTCACTCATCGAATTATACCATCTTTCAGCAAACTTCTCTTCATTTTTACATATCGCATAAACACATATTTTCATATTCTATCCCTCCATAATAAGATATGAAAATATTCAAAAAATAATTATTTATAATATCCTATTTTTTATCAAGTAACTTCAATCTTCTAATAACCTTTTTTTCAATTCTTGATATATAAGACTGACTAATCCCAAGTAATTTAGCCACATCTTTTTGTGTCATCTCTTCACTATTATATAATCCATATCTTAAAACCATAATTTTTTTGTCACGGTCGCTTAACTTTTCTATTTCTTCATATAAAAGTTTTTTATTTGTTTCCTCTTCCAACCCTTTAGTCACAATATCACTATCAGTACCTAAAATATCTTCTAAATGAAGTTCATTACCCTCAGAATCAAAACTTAAATTATCCTCAAAACTAATCTCTCCCTTTCTTCTTTTATTTTTTCTTAAAAACATCAGTATTTCATTATCAATACACCTAGAAGCATAAGTCGCAAGCTTAATATTTTTATCCAATTTATAAGTGTTTACCCCTTTAATTAAACCTACACTACCAATACTAACTAAATCCTCTAAATCAACACCAGTATTCTCATATTTTTTAGCTAAAAAAACCACCAAACGAAGATTGTGTTCTATAAGTTTACTTCTAGCGTTCTTATCACCATCCATAGAAAGTATCACATACTTAACCTCATCTTCTTTTGAAAGTGGAGCTGGAAGCTTGTCCGCACTTCCAATAAAAAATATACTATCCTTTTCAAAAAATCTCTTAATTAAATGAATTATTTTTTTAATCATTTTGTATCCCCTTTCATTAACCCATTTAATAAAACCTCTGCACCACCTAACTTAAAATCTTTACTAAACCCTAAATAAACATTTTCAAAAACGCCCAGACCTATAACTTCAACTCTCCTTACTTTTATACATTCTAAAAGTCCACTCCCTCCTATAACAATATATGGAATATATATTTTTTTATTTCTAAAATTATTATCAATATTAGTTAAAATAACCGGTCTATTTTTATAAATTAAAGTATTACCAGAATCCAAATATCCATTTAAATTTAAAACCTTTCTTCCTATATAAATATTAGTTTTAAAACTAAAAACAATTTTTTGTTTAAACATCCTCATTTGTTTAACATAAAAATACAAAATAATTGGTGATACAATAATTAAAAATAAAACATTAATACTAAATCCATTATTAAAAAAAACAAGTCCATTATGTTTATAAGAAAAAGTAATATTTAAAAAATATAAAAAACCACCAAGTAAAATACTTACCATATAAAAAACTCCAACATTTGCCAAAAAGCTTTTTAAATTTCTATACCCAAAACACACAATACACATAATAAAACTCAAATAAATTTTAATAAAAAACAATTCCAAAGAACCAATTTTAAAAAATAAAACCAAAATAGTTAAACTACCAATAAAAGCTCCAAAAATAATTCTAAACATCTTTACATTTCTCTTTAGTAAAATTACCACTGTAAGTAAAAGGAGGAAATCCAAATAAAAGTTTAAAAACAAAAGTCCATCAATATATACTGTCATATCACCACCATTTTAAGTATAAAAAAAATGACTCAAATATAATGTCATTTTTTATTTTAAATTTTCAATTTCATCAAAAGATAGTCCAGTTGATTTAGAAATAATCTTCATATCAACCTTTTCTTTAAGTAAATTTTTTGCAATATGTCTTTTTTCTTCTAAAGCACCTATTTCAGCACCTTCTCTTCTTCCTATCTCTTTAAATGTATTATTTGTCTTTCTCATATCTTCTTCAGCTGATAAAAATTCTTTATATCTCTTATTGTTATTTAAATTTTCTATTTTCTTCTTAAACTCTGTCATATATTTATCACCTGTTCCCACCTTTTTAAGCTCTTCCTTATCAAAATCAAATATGGCTAAAAACTCATATTCTTTATCTCCACTATACCATAATTCTTTTATTTTATCCATATGGTATTCGTAAATATTAAAATTGTCTACAAACTGGATTCCTGTTTTTACATCTATTGATGGGTACTCTCCTAATATTGGATATTTCTTTGGAAGCTCCCATGTAAAATTTATTTGTATAATATCACCCATATCCAAATAACTCTCACCCACTTTTACTTCCTCACTATATTTCCCTCCTATATATCCAAAACTTTTCCTGTGCAAAGCTTCATAATATCCAGAGTTTATTTCTATATTGATTAACTTATTATCAGCTTTTACTAATACATCTAATCTTTGACCTTTCGCATATATATTTTCCTTTATCTTCTCTGGTGAATGAATTTCTATCAGTTCTATTTTTGTTTTCAAACATCTTTCTATTAATGTTTTAAGTAAAAAAGTATCTTTTTCATCACAAAATATTGCTTTAAATACATTATCGTTTTTTGCTGTATAAAATTTATTATCTATATCTTTAATTAATTCTTTATTCATTTATTCCTCCTTCTAACTCCTACATAAATTAATATACGGCATTTATTTTCCGTTTCCTTTTTTTCAAACAAAAAAAGTTCAAAATCTGAACTTTTATAAATATTTTTTTATCTCTTCGACTATTTTATCCATAGAAACTTCTGAATCAATTTTACCATCACGAGATTTAATTTCTAAAATACCTTCACTAGCTTTCTTACCAACCGTAATTCTATAAGGAATACCTATAAGCTCTGCATCTTTAAATTTAACACCAGCTCTCTCATCTCTGTCATCCAATAATACATCAATACCTTGTTTATTAAATTCATCATACAATTCTAAAGCAATTTTATTTTGAATCTCATCTTTAATATTAATAACTGTAATACACACTGTAAAAGGTGCGACAGATACTGGCCATACTAAACCATGTTCATCAGCCTTTTGTTCAGCAAGCGCTGCCATACATCTTGCAACCCCAATTCCATAACACCCCATATATACAGGTTTTAGCTGATTTTCTTCATCTAAATAATTTAAATTTAAAGCTTCAGAATATTTAGTGCCTAGTTTAAATGTATTACCAATTTCAATACCTTTTTTAAAATAAATCCTGCCACCGCAATGTGGACAAGTATCACCCTCACGAATATTTACAATATCACCCTTCATATAAACATCAAAATCATTTAAATTAACATTTATATAATGATAACCTGTCTTATTAGCTCCACATACAAAATTACTCATATTGGCAACTTCATTATCAATAACTATTTTAACATCTACTCCAATTGGACCTAAAAAACCAAATGAAGCATCTGTAACTTTTTTTAACTCTTCTTCAGTTGCCATCTCTACACTTTGAGCTTTAAGTAACTTACGTAATTTAGTATCATTTAAATCTCTATCACCTTTAACTAAAGCGAATATAATTTCCCCATCTACATTATAAACTAAAGTTTTAACCGTTTTCTTAATATCAATATTTAAAAACTTAACAACATCCTCAATACTTCTAACATCAGGTGTTTCTATAAGCTCAATTTTTTTCTTATCTTCTCTATCAAATTTTTCTGCCTTTACAGGTGCGACTTCAATATTAGAGCCAAAATCACAGCTATCACACATTACTAAAACATCTTCACCAATATCCGTAACAGCTTGAAACTCTTCAGATAAATCTCCTTCCATAACACCAGTATCAGCACGCACAATTCTATAATCTATCCCCATTCTGTCAAACGAATTCTTATAAGCTGTAACCATCTTTTGATAACTAATTTCTCCAGTTTCATCATTAGTATCAAAGCTATAAGCATCTTTCATTGTAAATTCTCTTGTTCTAATCAAACCAAAACGAGGTCTCGCTTCATCTCTAAACTTATCTTGAATTTGATAAATATTAAAAGGCATATCTCTATAAGATTTGATTTTTTCCTTAGCCGCTATAACAAATAATTCTTCATGAGTTGGACCTAAACAAAATTCTCTATCATTTCTGTCATTTAATTTAAACATATCAGAGCCAAAAGAATCATATCTATGCGACATATGAAAAATTTCACTAGGTATTAGGGCTGGCATCAAAACTTCATTCGCTCCTGCTTTATTCATTTCATCTCTAATAATATTTTCTATTTTTCTTTTAATCCTAAGTCCCATTGGCATAAACATATAAACTCCACTGGCTTCTTTTTTTATCATGCCACTTCTTACTAATAAATTTCCACTTTTACTATCTTCATCTTTGATGTCATCTCTAATAGTATAAAAAAAACTGTTACTTAATTTCATAAAATCTCCTCCTTATACAAAAAAAGAATGATACAAAAGAGTGCATAAGCACGGTACCATCCTTTTATTTACTTAATTTAAGATAACGGTCTTACCCGGAAATGTTTGCATTTCTCTCAGAAAGTAGGAATTAAATACTATCATAACTTGCTTTCACCAACCAAGCTCGCTTTATATGAGGAAATATTTAATATTCTTTCTTCATTGATTTACAATTTAATATTAACACATATATAACCATCTTGTCAAAGATATTATATGATTATTTAATATTTTTGTAACTTATAATGTTTTCTTCTACGTCTATTCATATTAATAATATCTTTTTTAAAATATTTAAATGTCGCAATCGCAATAATTGCAGCTGGAAGCGAAATAACAATTCCAAGTACCCCTAATAAAGCTCCTCCCGCAAAAACAGAAATAATAACTACTAAAGGATGTACTTGATTACTATTTCCATATACAAAAGGATTGATTATATATCCATCAACAGCAGAAAACACAATAAACACAATACAAGTTTTAATAAATAATGCTGGACTTATAACAAAAGCTGTAATAGCCGCAATAACATTTGTAATGATTCCTCCAAAATAAGGAATTAAATTACCTAAAGCAGCCAAAGTTCCAAGCATTAAAGCATTTGGATGTCCAATCAAAGTATAAGTAATGGTATATTCAAAAAATGAAATAATCACAATCTTCATAAATCCAACAATATACTTTCTCATCTCATCATCAATAGTCGCAACATAATTATAAATTTTTCTAGATTTCTGTCCTAAATACTCTTTAACAAAAGCTCTAATTTTATCCATATCAGCCAAAAAATAAACAAATGAAGCAAGTATAATAAATATTTTAGATATATAATCGATTGATACTCCAATAAAGCTTAAAGCACCATTAGAAATATATGTACCAAGTTTTTCTAATGTATTATTAAATCCTGTAGACAAAGTATTTTGAATATCTTTAAAATCAATATTATAATCGGTTGAAAGTTCCCTTAAAAACGAAATAATACCATTAAACAAACTAGTAAGCTGAGCCATAATTGTTGGAGTAATCAAAGCTAAAATCAAACAAATTACTCCAATAGTTCCACCAACAACTAAAAACATAGCTAAAGCTTTAGGCACTTTCTTATCAGTTAACTTCTTAACAATAGGATAAAATGCATATGCGAGTGCAAAAGCTATTAAAAATGGTAATAATATTTTAAATACCAAACTAATAACTCCAACCCATAAATCTCTAGCTTGATATACCAAATAAACAGCTAAAGCAAATAAAACAATATTAATTAGTTTAAAATCTATTCTATTTTTAATCATGATTTTTCTCCTTTTCAAGCATAATTGTCACAGGACCATCATTTTTAATATTAACCATCATCTCTGCTCCAAACACTCCTGTCTCAACATGTACATACTCACCAAGCTTCTCATTAAATATTTTATATAATTTGATAGCTTTTATACTACTTAATGCTTTACAGTAACTAGGTCTATTCCCTTTTTTGGTGTCAGCATAAAGAGTGAACTGTGAGACACTTAAAATTTCACCTGATACATCTAAAATTGACTTATTCATAATCCCATTTTCATCATCAAAAATACGTAAATTCAAAATTTTATTTACCAAATAATTTATTTCATTTTCACTATCATCTAAAGTAAAGCCTACAAAAAGAACTAACCCTTTATTAATTTTTCCTGTAATTTCACCAGCTACTGAAACAGAGGAATTTACACTTCTTTGAACAAGAACTCTCATTTAATAAGTCGCTCCACATCTGTTACTTCAGGTATCATTTTAATATCGTTCATAAGTTTTAAAAGTTGTTCTTTATTATTAACCAAAACGGTCATTTCAATTGCATCATCTTCTTTAGAATGATGATTATTAAATCTCCTAACTGGAATATCATTATTTGCAGCTTTAGAAATAATATCAATTAAAGAATTATTGTCATTACTAGCTCTTACCAATATATTAGTCGGTAGCTTACTGCAATCAATGTTCCATTTAACTTCAATTAATCTCTCATCCAATCTTGAAACATTAGGACAAACCATTCTATGTACTGTAACACCATAACCTTTTGTAACATACCCAACAATCCTATCTCCAGGTACTGGATTACAACAAGAAGCCAAATTAATTTTAATATCATCTATACCAGCAACCCCGATTAAACTGTTATTTGTATTTTGTTTTTCACTACCCTTAGTTGCTTTTTCCAAAATTTTTTCTTCTTTAGAAATTTCTTTTTTTAAATAAGTATCTATAACCGCATTAACAGAAATTTTTCCACTACCTAAATTTCCATATAATTCATTTACTGAATTAAATTTTAAATCACTAAGTAATTTCTTAATTTTATCATCAGCAAAAAAATCATCATTACTTATCTTTTGTTTACGTAATTCCTTACTTAAAACATCTTCACCTTTTTTTAAATTTTCTTCTTTGTTGGCTTTATTGAAAAATGCTTTAATTTTATTTTTAGCCTGCGTTGTTCTAACAATATTTAACCATTCCCTACTAGGACCAGATGAATTATTATTTGTAATAATTTTAACAATATCATCACTTTTAAGTTTATAATCCAAAGGAACCATATTAGAATTTACAATCGCCCCAGTTGCTTTATTCCCAACATTAGTGTGCACTTTATAAGCAAAATCTATCGGTGTAGAACCACTAGGAAGTTCAATTACATCGCCAAGCGGTGTAAATACATAAATAGTATTTTGAAAAACTTCTTTTTTTACTGTATTTACAAAATCTTCTGGATTATCCTGTTCCTTCTTTAAATCCATAATAGCTCTAAAAAATTGTAGTTTTTGCTCCATCTCATTTTGCATAACCGCCTTAACCGAACCTTTTTCTTTATAAGACCAGTGTGAAGCAATACCATATTCAGCTACTCTATCCATTTCATATGTTCTAATTTGAATCTCATATAACTGTCCATCTATACCAAATACCGTTGTATGTAAAGACTGATACATGTTAGTTTTAGGCATAGCAATATAATCTTTAAATCTTTTAGGTTTTGGTCTAAATTTCGAATGAATAATACCTAAAGCTTGATAACAATCTTGTTCAGTATCAACTAAAATTCGAAGAGCTAGTAAATCATATATCTCACTAAATCTTTTTCCTTTTTCTAACTTTTTATAAATACTATAAATGCTTTTAGATCTACCAAAAATCTCATGTTTAATATCGTGTTTATTTAATAAATCAGATACACTTTCAATCATTTTTGCAACACTATTATCACGTTCTGCTTTAGTCGCATTTAATTTTTCTACTATATCATAATACTCACTAGGGTTTAAATAACGTAAACAATACTCTTCCAAATCCTGTTTAATACTATTAATTCCAAGCCTATCTGCTATAGGGGTTAAAATGTCTAAAGTCTCTCTAGCTGTAGCTTTTTGTTTTTTCTCACTATGAACAAATAATGTCTGCATATTATTTAATCTATCAGCAAGTTTAATAATAATAACCCTAACATCTTCAGAAAGTCCTACAATTATTTTTCTCTGATTATTAATTAAAGCCTCCGTTGTTCCAGATAAATTTAATTTATTAATTTTTGTAACTCCATCAACCAAAACCGCAATATTATGTCCAAATTCCTTTTCGATTTCACTAGATGACACATTACAATCTTCAACAACATCGTGAAGTAAAGCTGCAGAAAGTGTTTCATAATCCGCACTTATCCTTGTTAAAATATATGCGACATTCAAAGGATGTATAATATATTCTTCACCAGTTAAACGTTTTTGCCCAAAATGTTTTTCAAAAGCAAATTTATAAGCTCGATCAATAATTGATAACTCTTTTTCATCGGTAATATAAGTTTTAATCTTATCCATCAATTTTTCGATAGTCAAATCTTTTTGGTGTTTACTCATTCTATCACCTTCTTAAATATCTAAATAAACTTTTCTATTTTTCTCATTTATTTTTTCTTTAAAATAAGCATCTATTAATGCATTATCACTATTTAAAATATCACTAACCATATCACTTAACATTAAATCGTGACTACTCTTCCATTTTTTTTCTTTTAAATAATTCCAAATATCTTCTGGTTTCAAATATCCATAACCATTAGCTTCAAGTTCACTCATCTTTGTATTCAAAGCTGGTCTCAAACGATTATAAAGTTCTTCAAGTGAATTAAATTCTATATCCATATCTCTCATCCCCTTTGTATATAAACATTATATATTAATTTGATATATTTTTAAAGTATCTTACCAAAAATTAGCATTTTAAAATTTGCTTTTTAAAAAGAAAAGTGTTATTATACATAGGCAATGAAGGAGATGAAATTATGTTTAAAGTTAAAATAAATAATGGTGAAAAAGAAAATGAGTATTTAGTATTTAAAGAAAAAGAATTTACTGTAATTGGAAGCTCAGCTAACGTTTATATTTCTTGCCCAAATTACTTTAGTTTAGAAGTCATTCCAGGTCAAACTCTAACAATTAAATATACAAACATTGAACCTGTAATTATAAATAGTAATTCAATTGAATATGATAATCTAAATCAAACAACCAACTTTTCTTTTGGACTCCCGCTTTCTTTAGATGAATATAAAAATCTATATGAATTATATTTAACTCAAATGGAAGAAAATCCAACCCAAGAATATCAAGCTGAGCAAGAAATTCAAAATGATGTTGAATGTGCCAAAACATTAGTTAAAAATCACAAAAGAGCGTAAATAAACGCTCTATTTTAATGCTTCAATTTCAGACTTTGAAAGTCCTGTTAATTTTGAAATCATCTCAGGTACCATTTTATTTTCTAACATGTTTTTCGCTATTTCAATTTGTTTTTTTGTTTCACCCTCTTGAATACCAAGTTCTTTACCCTCTTGAATTCCAAGTTCTTTACCTTTTTGAAGTCCTATTTTTTCGCCATCATTCCTCGCATCTTCAATGAGTGTCTTTTTTAATTTCTCTTCTTCCTCTTCTGCTGACATAAACTCTGTAAATTTGTGATCCTGATTTAATCTCTTTACCTCTTTTTCAAATAATTCCATATACTCATCACCTTCACATATCTTATTTAACTCTGCTCCCTCTAAATCAAGTGCTGCGACAAAATCAAATTCTTTATCTCCATTATACCATCCCTCTTTGATTTTATCTATATTAAATTCTGCTATAATTAAGTTGTCAATATATTTCTTATCTGTCTTCTCTCCTTTTAATGTATATATCTCTAATGACAGATAATCCTTACTTAATCCTTTGGTAAAGTTTATTTGAATAAACATCTTCATCTTATTATATGTCTCACTTACTTTTACTTCCTCTGAGTATTTACTAAATATATACGATACATTCCTTTTATGCAAAGCAGGATAATAACTATTATTAAGTTCAATATTTAATATTTCATTTGGTGTTTCAGCTAATATATCAACAGTTTTTCCTTTTATATTGACATTTGTTTTTGCTATTTCTGAAGATAAAATTACTAGTTCATCCAAATTAATCGGTAAAACTTGTTTTAAACTTCTTTTCAAAAACTCTTTCAAAAGTTCTCTATTTTTCTTTGGGGTAAATATTGCTTTAAACATATTATCATTAGTACCTTTAAAAAATTTCTTTTTCATAAAATCTCTCCTTTCGGATTAGTAGTATATAGAAATATTTCTAACAAAACAAAAAACCAAAATAAACATTTTAAATAAAAAAAACGACTTAAAATTAAGTTTCGTATTAAGAAAAATCTATAATTTAAGTCATTTTTAATACTTAAAATTTAATTTTCACCATTTTTTAACTCTTGCATATGTAATGACTTTTTTTTAAAAGCATATATTCTAATATGAAAAAAAATATCTTCTTAAAATCAGTCATTTTATTATTAATCGGTGGTTTTATAACTAAAATTATCAGCATGTTTATAAAAATTGTTTTAGCTAGATTAATTGGTACCGAAGGTATGGGAATATACATGTTAATATCCCCTACTTTTGTCATGTTAATGGCTTTAGCACAATTAGGTTTTCCAGTTGCCATAAGTAAACTTGTTGCCGAAGACACAAAAAACAATAAAAATCTTGTCTTTTCAGTAATTCCAATCTCTTTAACTCTAAATATAATAATTATTATAATATTATTCCTAACTGCAGGATATATATCCCATAACTTACTTAACGAAGATAGGTGTTACTGGGCAATAATATGCATTGGGTTTGTTCTACCTTTTATTAGTATATCTAGTATTTTAAGAGGATATTTTTTTGGAAAACAGCAAATGCTCCCACACGTTCTATCAAATGTCACCGAAGATTTTGTAAGACTTATTGCTATAATAATTGGTATTCCAATTTTTTTAAAATATGGCATTGAATACGCTGTTGCCTTTATAGTATTAACAAACGTTATAAGTGAACTAACATCAATATTTGTTTTATTCTTCTTCATTCCAAAAAACTTTAAAATAACCAAACAAGATTTAAAACCAAACAAAGGAAACATCAAAGAAGTATTCGCAATAGGCATACCAACAACCATGAGTAGAATAATCGGATCAGTAGGAGCATTCTTCGAACCAATAATTCTAACTTACGGTCTAATCAAAAGTGGATACACCAATAACTTCATAGTCAACGAATATGGAATCATAAACGGTTATGTTATGCCATTAATATTACTACCATCATTTTTTACAGGAGCTATATCCCAAGCCTTAATTCCAAACATAGCCAAAGCCCACAGCAGGAAACATTATAAATATGTCTGGAATAAAATTAAGTTTGCTATATTTATATCCCTATTAATCGGCGTACCTGCCACCATTATCTTTGAATTAATTCCAAACATTCCAATGAAACTCATCTATAATACAACAGTTGGAATCAACTACATAAAAATTTTAGCCCCTATAGCCCTCCTTCACTATATTCAAGCTCCACTAACAGCTTCCCTTCAGGCTATGGGTAAAGCCAAAGAAGCCATGCATGGAACACTAATAGGAACAATAATTAGAACAATAACTTTATTAATATTATGTTTCTCTCATATTGGTCTATGGGCTTTAGTGTGGGCAACTGGAATCAATATTGTAATTGTTACCTTACATCAATATAAACACGTTAAAAAAGCTTTAAATATGATATAATATTTTACAAGAAAGAGGTAATCAAATGTTTGATTGTCATTATGATTTATTAACTTATATCCTAACCAAAAAAGATAATCCAGAATTTTTAAAAACCTACTGTACAAAAGTATATACAAAAAATAATATCATTGGAGGAATTTTCAACCTCTTCTACATGTCAGAAAAAGAAATGAAAGAAGAAATTGGTATTACTAAAAATCAAATCAATATTATAGATAACTTACGTAAAGCCAAAGAATACATTCAAAAATATAGTCTTTTATCAAATGATATAACCTACATATTCGGCATCGAAGGTCTAGACTATTTAGAAAACATAGGTGATATTGATACTTTATATGAATTAGGTCTTCGTTCTACTAATCCAGTTTGGAATAATAAAAACAAATTTGGTAGTGGAATAAATACTAATGAAGGATTAACAAGATTAGGTCAAAAATTAATAGAAAAATTAATTCAAAAGAAAATAGCAATCGACTTATCACACTCTAATGAGCAGACATTTTGGGGTATCATAAAAATATGTGAAACAATGAAAAATCAGGGCTATAACCCAATAGTATTTGCCTCTCATTCAAATGTCAAAACTTTATGTAATATTAAAAGAAACTTAACCGATGAACAAATGTTAGCAATAAAAAACCTAAATGGTATAATTGGAATAACATCAATTAAAAGATTTTGCATCAAAGATGTAGATGTAAATGATAAAAATATTGACTTTGTTCAAAAATATATCGAACACATAAACTATCTCAAAAACCTACTTGGAAATGTCGATAATATTTCAGTAGCCACCGATGATATGAAATATTATTATATAGAACCCGAATATTATCAAAACGCAAATATATTTTCTCATGATAACATCAAAAAACCTCTAACTATCGCTCTAAAAAATAATAATTACACAGAAAAAGAAATAAATCAAATTCTAAACACTAATTTTAAAGAAAAAATACTAAAAGCATTAAAATAACTAGGATATTTTCCTAGTTATTTTACTAAACTCTTATAAAAATTAAATCTTCTCATAGCTTCTTCTTTATTAATTTTAAGCATCTCATCAGCTTGATTTGGATTAACTGTCTTAAGCATACTATATCTAGTCTGACTATTTAAAAATTCATCATATAAACAAAAATCAGGATTTGGACTATCTAAAGAAAATTCATCACTAGTTCCATCATATCTAAATATTGGAAAATATCCACATTTAGTAGCTAAAGCTTCCTCCTCTACTGAACAGCCCATACCAGCTTTAATTCCATGAGATATACAAGGACAATATGCTATTATAATAGAAGGTCCATCATGCTTAATAGCTTCATTAAAAGCCTTAATTGTCTGCATCATATTAGCTCCAAGTGAAACTTGTGCAACATAAACATTCGGATAAGCCATAGCAATTCTAGCTAAATCTTTCTTATAATTTTTTTTGCCAGAAGCAGCAAACTCTGCTACCATTCCTTCAGGCGTTGCTTTAGAAGCTTGCCCACCAGTATTAGAATAAACTTCAGTATTAAGCACTAATATATTTATATTAGAACCACTTGAAAGTACATGATCTATACCTCCAAAACCTATATCATAAGCCCAGCCATCACCACCGACAGCCCAAACATTTTTAGCCACAATATAATTTTTATAATCTTTTAATTTATAATGTTTTTCAAAATCTATATTTTCATATACCTCTTTAGTAATATTATAATCATTAGAATTTTCTAACCATTTATCAAATAATTCATCCCTATGATTTAACATATATTCTCTAACAAAATTTTTACCTTGTTCATAGCCCATTAAAATACCATAACCAAATTCTGCATTATCTTCAAACAAACTGTTTACCCAAGGAATACTATATGGTGCATTAGGAAGCTCTCCTCCATAAATAGATGAACATCCAGTTGCATTTGCAATTACTAAATTATCATCTGAAAGTTGTGTAAGCAATTTAATATAAGCTGTCTCTCCACATCCCGCACATGCTCCATGAAAAGCAAATTTAGGTTTTACCAATTGACTTCCTTTAATGGTTTCCTTTTTAAAATTATCTTTTTCAGAAACATTACTAACTAAATAATCAAACACCATATCATTCTTACTATCCTTAAGTTTTTGAAAAACTAATGCTTTATTTCCCCGCATACCCGGACAAGTATTTATACATACAGAGCATCCAGTACAATTTTTAGCTGAAATAGCTATTACATAATAATAATCAGGGGCTCCAAGGGCCGGCTTACAAACTTCTTTAACATAATCAGGAGCTTTATCATATTCATCTTTATTAAGTAAAAATGGTCTAATTACTCCATGTGGACAAACAAGTGAACACATACTACATTGTATACAGTTATCTTTAATCCATTTAGGTACAAATTCTGCAATATTCTGCATCTCTGGTTCTCTATGTTCAAATGAACCATCTTCAAACCCTTCAAAATCAGAAACTTTTAAATCGTTGCCCTTTCTATGAGCTAAAGCTTCATAAACACTACCACTAGAAAATTCTAAAGGCTCTTCCATCTCATCCAATTTAATTTTTCTTAACTGAACATCTCTAATAGCTTTAATATTATTTTCTGCAACCTCTTTACTCTTAACTCCAAATTTTCTCATAACATAATCTTCTAATTTTTTTGTTGCTTTTTCCTCACTAACCAAATCAGTTAATTTAAAAATAGCTTTTTCCATAATCATACTTATTTTCATACCTAAATGATATTTTCTTGCAATCTCATCTGCATCAATCACATAAACTTCAATATTTTTTTCTCTTAAAAATCTCTTATATGGATTTAAAGCATCTAATAAACTACCATCATCCATAGTTGTATTAATTAAAAGTTGACCACCATCCACTAAAGATGTAATTGCATCAAAAGTATTCAAATAAGTATCTTTAGAAATAACAACAAGTTCTGGATTATGAACAAAATAAGTTGACCTAATAGGTTTATCAGAAAATCTTAGATGACTACAAGTAACTCCTCCAGATTTTTTAGAATCATATTCAAAATAACCTTGAACATGCATTTCATCACCAACAATACCAAGTAGCGACTTACTACAGCTCACCATTCCATCACTACCATAGCCATAAATTAAAACTTCTTTATTATCAGTAACATTAATGTTTTCATATTTCAAAGACAAATTAGTTACATCATCATCAATACCAATCGTAAATTCAGATTTGGGATTATCAAGCATATCATAAACAGCTTTTATCATACCAGGTGTTACATCTTTACTAGATAAACCATAACGACCATGACAAATATAAATATTCTTGTCCTTTAAACAACTCGCAACATCTAAATATAAAGGTTCTCCTTCACTTCCAGCCTCTTTAGTTCTATCAAGAACCGCAATCTTCTGAACACTATCAGGTAAAACATCTAAAAAATACTTATCACTAAATGGTCTATATAAATGAACTTCTATAAGTCCAATTTCATCACCTAAATAATCAATAACTTCCTTAATGGTCTCACAAACAGAACCCATAGCTATAATTACTTTTTTAGCATTCAAACTACCATAATAATTAAAAGGTTTATAATTAGTTCCTGCAAGTTTATTTATATTAGTCATATAATCATTTACTATATCAGAAACCACATCATAAAACTTATTTCTAGATTCAGTCTCTTGAAAATAAATATCCCCATTTTGATTAGTACCTCTAGTAACTGGATATTCATTATTTAAAGCTCTTTTTCTAAATTTTTCTAACTCCTCATAAGGAATTAATTCTTTTACCTCTTCATCTTCTAAAATACTAATCTTATTAAGTTCATGACTAGTTCTAAAACCATCAAAAAAATGTAAAAATGGTAAAGATGCTTTTATACTAGACAAATGACTAACCAAGGCTAAATTATATGCATCTTGAACAGAAGAAGAGGCCATCATACAAAAACCCGTACTACGAGTCGCATACACATCTTGATGATCACCAAAAATACTTAAAGCATGTGTTGCTAATGACCTTGCAGCTACATGCATAACAAATGGCCACATTTCACCTGCTATCTTATACATATTTGGAATCATTAAAAGTAACCCTTGACTGGCAGTATAAGTAGTTGCTAAAACACCTGTTTGCAAAACCCCGTGTACCAAACCAATAGCTCCTGCTTCACTTTGCATTTCTATAACTTTAGGTATTTCTCCAAATATATTCTTTTTACCTTTTCCTGACCACCTATCAATTAATTCAGGCATTGGACTTGAAGGTGTAATCGGATAAATTCCTGCAATCTCCGTAAACAAATATGAAGCTCGCGCACATGCTTCATTACCATCACATGTTATTTTTTTCATTCAAATAACCTCCCTATCGATGACAAGCCTCATCGCTATCACCATATATAACAGTATAATCAAAATCACTACCATTAGTTGTTGTAACTTTAATAGAAACACCAGCAGATGAATCCACATATGGTTTATCAGTCATCGGATTAATCATTTCATTATCAATATAACCATTTTTAATTCCTAAAGAACTATCACCATCTTGAAGTTGATTTACACTGATTGTAAATGATGAACTAGAGGATTTAGGTAAAAGCTCGGGATGATCAATCATCACCATTTTAGCTCCTTCGATTAAATTAGTTTCTTGAACCTTACAACTATTATATCTACTTTTTTTCATGCTATTATCAATTGCAGTTACTGCCACCAAGCCTAAAATACTTAAAACAACAATAACACCTAAAAGTTCAGCTAAAGTAAAGCCATTTCTCAAACTTTTCTTTAATTTATAAATTTGGCTTTGATAATTATCACTGTCTGTAACAAAAGAACCAACAACTACTATATCAACATCTTTCACTATTTTAATAGTAGTATCATTAATTCCACCATCAACCTCAATCATATAAGACAAATTATTATCATCACGATACTTAATTAATCTATCAATTTTATAAGTAATATCAATAAATGGTTGTCCACTCGCACCAGCTTGAACACTCATTATTAATACCATATCTATATCAGATAAATAAGGTAAAATTTCATCAACCTTTGTATTAGGATTAATTGCAATACCTACTTTAGAACCTTTAGAATGAATATAATTTATATATTCTAAAGGATTATCGCAAGCTTCCAAATGAAAAGTTATATAACTAGGTTTAAAAGGAATAACTGCATCAACATACTTTTCAATATTCTCAACCATCAAATGTACATCAAACGGTTTTTTTAAACTACAAATTGCCTCTTTCATTTTATTCAAAGAAAGAGTTGGTTTTTCTGTAAATTTACCATCCATAACATCAAAATGTATAAAATCACAAACACTATCCAATTTTTTAATTTTTTCAAAATCATTTTGGATTTTTAAAAATGATCCAGCAATCTTTACCATTAATAGTCACCTCATTTTAAAAAATTTAAATAATTATCATATCTACTTTTCAAAATTGTTCCATCCATAACCTTTTCTTTGACCTTGCATTTTTTCTCATGAACATGAAAGCAATCTCTAAATTGACACTCATCTCTGTATAAATTAAATTCCACAAAATTATCACGAATATCTTCTTTACTCATACCTGTAAATTCCAAAGCTGAAAATCCAGGAGTATCTGCAACTAATCCATCACATAACTCGTGAAGTTCTGTATGTCTTGTTGTATGTTTACCTCTATTTAAAGCAAGTGATATTTCTCCAGTTTTTAAATTTAATTCTGGATTAATTTTATTTAAAAGTGTACTTTTCCCAGCTCCACTTTGACCAGTAAACACACATACATTACCCTTAAAAATTTTTTTAATATTAGAAATATCATCATTCATATAAACTTCATAACCAATTTTTCTATAATAATCAATCACAAGTTTTATATTTTTTAATTCTTCCTCATCAAGTAAATCTGCTTTTGTAAAAACAATAACCGGTTTTATTCTATTGTATTCACATATAACTAAAAATTTATCAAGTAAATTAGATGAAAAATCAGGTTTTTTTAAACTAGTAATAATTACCGCAATATCAACATTAGAAATAACTGGTCTTATAAGTTCGTTTTTTCTAGGTAAAACATTTAAAATATATTTATTTTTCTCATCAAAATCAACTTCATCACCAACAATTGGAGAAAGGCCCATGTTTCTAAATTTACCACGGGCTTTACACACATATTCACTATCTAAAGTTTTAACTGTATAATCATTACTAATTAATTTTATTATCTTACCCTTCACTTTGAGTATCTCCAGTATCTGTAATATCTGTTGGCTCAGGATTCTTAACAATTTTAATTCTCAAATTAGCACCTTTACTAACCTTAGAACCAGCAGCCATATTTTGATAAACAATAGCGCCATTTTCACTTTGAATATCTTGAACTTCTGTAACATTCAAAGTAATACCATTTTCATCACAGAATTTTTGAACATCCTCTCTTGTATAAGTTCCATCAGTAAAATTAGGATAACTAACATAAATATTCGGAATAGTAAATGTAATTGTATCTCCTTCACCTAATTTAGTTCCAACCTCTACATCTTGTTCTAATATGGTTCCTTCTTCAACATTTTCATCTTTAGAAACATCCTTTTCATAACTTACAACATTAATACCAGCAGCTTCAAGCTCAGCTTTAACCTTCTCAAAATCTTCTCCAGTATAATCTTCAATTTCTATTTTCTCAGAACCAGTAGAAACAATAAGAGTTATTTCTGAACCCTCTTTTAAGGTTTCACCAATTTCTGGATCAGTTCCAATAACTTTATCCTCTTCTACATCATCACTAGCTTCTTTTTTGGTCTTACCACTAACCTCAAATCCTTTATCTTCTAAAGTACTTCTTGCCTGCTTAACAGTCATACCTTGAACATCCGGTATTTCAATATCTGGTTTATCAGAAATCTTTGGCCATAAGATAAAGACAAATAATAATGCGGCTATTAAAACTCCTACTATTGTTCCAATTACAATTAAAGCCCTATTCATTCTTTTATCTTTTTTATCTTCACTCTTTTCAGCATTTCTAATAGCTCTACCAACTCTAGGTATATCATTATCATCATCAAACCCTTTTTCTGGATATCTATATTTAACCCTTGGTTCATTAAATCTATCTTTATCCAAAGCAGTTTCTAAATCTTCATGCATATCCCAAGCAGAATCATAACGATTCTTCGGGTTTTTAGCAGATGCTCTTAAAATAATGTTTTCAATAGATTGTGGCATTTCAGGATCATATTCACAAATGCTAGGTATTTCCTCATTCATATGTTTAATTGCTACTTCTACAGGATTATCTCCTTTAAAAGGAACATGACCTGTCACAAGTTCATACATCAAAATACCAAGTGAATATATATCACTTTTAGTAGTTGCTGAAGCACCATTAGCTTGCTCAGGCGGAATATAATAAACAGTTCCCATTACACTATTAGTTTGTGTAAATTCTCCAGCATTTAAAGCCACCGCAATACCAAAGTCCATTATCTTAACTCTTCCATCTTCTAAGATAATAACATTTTGTGGTTTAATATCTCTATGAATAATATAACTTTCATGTGCGTGAGCTACCGCACTAGTAAGCTGAAGCATAATATCTTGAACTTCTGGCAAAGTTAAACTTCCTCTTTTTTTAATTAATTGTTTTAAGGTTAAACCTTGAACATATTCCATAACAATAAAATATTTACCATCATCTTCTCCAACATCGTAAACTTCAACAATATTAGGATCATTTAAAGAACTAGCTGAAATAGCTTCTCTTTGAAAACGTCTAACAAACTTTTCATCCTCAGCTAAATCTCCCCTTAATATTTTAACTGCAACTTTTCTATCTAAAATAGTATCCTGAGCTAAATAAACATTAGCCATTCCACCTTCACCAATAGATCTAATAATTTCATAACGATCATTAATCATTTGTCCCCTTGTTATCATTCAATTTCCTCCTTTTGTAAATAAGCAACCGAGATATTATCTGTACCTCCACGATTATTTGCTTTATTAATTAATTTCTGCACTTTCGCATCTATATCTATATCACTATTTAAAACTGTTTCAATTTGGTTATTATCAAGCATATTAGTAAGTCCATCACTACAAAGTAATATTCCGCTAACATCTCTTTCCACATCAAATACATCCATCTCAACCGATATATTAGCACCTAATGCCCTCATCAAAACATTTTTTCTCGGATGATCCTTTGCTTCCTCTTCAGTAATTTCTCCAGATTTCACAAGCAAATTAACCAAAGTATGATCATTAGTTATTTTATATAATTTATTATCTTTAATTACAAAACCTGAAGAATCACCAATATTTCCAAAAAGCAAAAACTCTTTAGTCAAAAGTGCCATTACAATAGTTGTACCCATACCAACACTTTCAGGATTATTCTCAGTATATTTATAAAGTAACATATTAGCTTCACTAACAATTTCCTTTAAAAAATTAATCGCATCTTCTTTATTACCAACAGAAGAAGTATCGACAAATCTTTTACCAATATGAGTTATCGCAATTGATGAAGCAATCTCACCACCTTTATGACCACCCATACCATCAGCTACTGCCATAAGTATTTCACCTGCAGCATTTTTAACAATTGTCACACTATCTTCATTATGATCTCTGACCTGGCCAGGATCGGTTAAATATGAAAATTCCATTATTTTCCCTCCTCAAAGTTACTACGTAACTGCCCACAAGCTGCACTTACTTCACTACCGAACTCCTTGCGCACCGTCACATTTATTTTATTTTTCTTAAGTATATCATAAAATCTCATTATTTTATCTCTATCAGTCTTTTTAAACTCTATATGACTTGTTTCATTATAAGGTATCAAATTGACATAAGCCGTTAATCCTTTTAATAAATTAGCAAGTTCCAAAGCACATTCATCGCCGTCATTCACATCTTTAAGCATAATATATTCAAAAGTAATCTTTCTATGATTTTCTTTTAAATAATCTCGAACCGCCTTCATTACTTCTTTTAAAGGATATACCTTATTAATCTTCATTATCTTATTTCTAATCTCATCATTAGGAGCATGCAGACTAATAGCTAAATTAACCTGTCTTTTTTCTTTTGTAAATTCTCTTATTTTAGGAACAATCCCGCAAGTTGATACCGTAATATGTCTAGCTCCTATAGCTATACCATGATCATCATTTATAATATCAATAAATTTCATTACATTATCATAATTATCAAATGGCTCGCCAATACCCATCAAAACAACATGAGAAATTCTAATTTTTTGAATCTCTTCCACTATTAATATTTGACTAACCATCTCATAAGTCTCTAAATTTCTAACTTTTTTAAGCCTACCACTTTCACAAAACCCGCATCCCATATTACAGCCAACTTGCGTTGAAACACATAAACTGTTGCCATAATCATGATTCATAAGTACTGCTTCAATCTTATTGCCATCCTCAAGTTCAAATAAATACTTATGAACATTTTTTCCATTTTGAACTTTCAAAATATTAAGCTTATTTATACTAAAATCTTCTTTTAATTTTTCTATAACTAACTTCTTAACATTAGTCATCTCATCAAATGAATTAACCCTTTTCTTATAAAGCCAATCATATACCTGAATAGCTTTAAACTTTTTTTCACCAATTAAAGTAAAATAAGTTTCTAAATCTTTAAGGGTTTTGCCATATATGTTCATATTGACCACCTTACCTTTAATTATACCAAATTCCAAAAAAAAATAACAGAACCCCATTATATTTTTATTATAAGTTCCATTATTTTTTAACTAAAAACCTTCTATTTGACAATATATTTACCTATTTTTTATATCATAATCTCCAAATCCAATACAACTACTTATTAATATTTATAACATTTTTCTAACTTTTAAGAAAAATTATTTAAAATGTTTACCCTTATATTCATTTTGATTTTCCCCATTATAATTATCCATTTCTTGAGCTAAATCTTCTAACAATCTATTCTTTGTCTCTTCTGTAAAATATTTAGCATTTACTATTTTCTCTTTCTCATTAGATAAATATTTTTCATTCTTGCTATCACTATTTTTTAAAATATGCTTTTTAAAATACTTTTCTGGATGGACTTCTATTTCTTCTATTATATTATCAGGCGCTAGCACTCTTTCTAAAGAAATATTTTCAGGTAATACTAAACCTTCAGCACTTGTTAAACTACTTAAATCAATGTATCCTCCTACTTTTTGCGGCAATACTAACCCTTTAGCACTGGTTAATCTAATTAACCTAAGGTCTCCTCCTACTGTTTCTGGCAATTTTAACCCTTCGGCACTTTTTAACCCATCTAAGTAAAGACTTCTTCCTACCATTTTTGGAAATTTTAACCCTTCGGCACTTGTTAAACCCCTTAAATAAAGGAATCCACCAATTGTCTCTGGTAACTTTAACCCTTCCGCACTTGTTAAACCACTTAAATCAAGAGTTCCTTCTACTGTTTGCGGTAATTCTAATCCTTTAGCACTTTTTAAACCACTTAAATCAAGAATTCCTTCTACTGTTTGCGGTAATTCTAATCCTTCAGCACTGGTTAATCTCCATAAATAAAGGTCTCCACCAATTGTCTCTGGTAACTCTAATCCTTCAGCACTTGTTAAACCATCTAAGTAAAGACTTCTTCCTACCATTTTTGGAAATTTTAAACCTTTGGCACTGGTTAACTTTCTTAAATAAAGATTTCCTCCAACTATTTCTGGTAATTTTACACCATCACCATTTGTTAACTCATAAAAATAAAGGTCTCCTACTACAATTTCTGGTAATTTTAAACCTTTAGCACTGGTTAAATGACTTAAATTAATAAAACCATAATGAACTTTTTTCCCTTCTATCTCTTTTAAATCTCTCATGTTTTCTCCAATGCTAACTTCATCTTCAATACAATTAAATATTTGTGCTATATCTTGTTTTATATTTCTCTTACTTTTTATCTCTTCTATTCTAGGATCTTTATCATAACCAAAGCCTTCTATTTGATCATCTATCTCGTATAAAAATCGAAGTTCCTCTTTTGTTAATTCAAAGCCCTTTTGTACTTTATTATCTATTGTTGTTAAAAGCTGCATGTCATATTCTTTTTTCTTGTATTTATCCCTATCAGGAAACTCTTCTAGTTTCTTATCTAATATAGGCATCATTTCTACTTCCATATTCTGATTTTCAGCTATTCCCCTAATCTCCCCTATTGTATCATGCCCATCCATTCTAATTGCTATTCTAGGAATCTTTGCCTCACCATTTTCATCAAATGTATAGTAAACATAAAAATCGCCATTTTCAAGCTGCCCTTTCGCAAAGTTCTCTCCAGCCGCTGTACACCATCCCGTATAATATCCTTGCAGGCTATCTCTTAATATATGATAATCTGATCCTTGTTCATACTTAACCCATTTTCCTTCAGTTGAACTATGTTTTTTCTCACCTTTGTGCATTATCGTTTTAATAGAATACTCATATAAAGTTTTAAAATTTCCGCTACCTAAAGCACTTCTTATCTCATCATCACCTTTTCTATCCTTTATATAATCTTCCATTAATTTTAAAGTTGTAAATATAGCTTCTCTTTCAACTGGTGGGAATGGATATACTGTATGTTTATCTCTTTTAGAAAATTTACCTGTTTCTTTATTAAATTTACCTAATTGTTGTAATCCTTGAAATACCCAATATTTTTCCCACATCTCATAACTTTTACTCTCTTCATCAAATAAAAAATATTCTATCCATTTATCTAATGATTCTTCTTGGTCTTCAATTATTCGCTTGGTTAATATCTGCTTGCGCTCAGAAGTTATTTCTATATCTCCATATCCTCGTTCTCTCATTATTTGTTTTTCGTGTTCAAAATAACTATCCGGTATATCTTCTGGCTTTATAACATATAACTTGTGATAAAAACTCTTAAGTAATTTTAAATCACTTTCTCTTCTACTTGCCGCAACCTTTTGATGAACTCTTTCTAATCTATCAAAATAATTAAGTATTCTATCTCTTTTTTTATCAGACTCTTTACTGCTATGCATAACCCTATCTGACATATGTAAATCCTTATAAAGTTTAGTAATAATATCTATCCACATATTTCTCTCATCCATATAGTGCCTCCTAGTATAAATACCAATTTAATTATACCAAACCACAAAAAAAATAATAGAGTTACATATATTTTTATTATAAATTCTATTATTTTTTAATTTAAAATTAATATATTTGACATATATTTTACCTATTTTATAAATCTTTATCTAAAATGTCTACCCGTAAATTCACTAGAATTTTTATCTTCTTTCTTATCATTTTGCATATAATTCCTATAATGTTTCTCTGGATAATTTTCTATTTCTTTTATTATATTATAAGGTGCAATTAAAGCATCTAATAAAAAATTTTCCGGCAAGACTAACCCTTCGGCACTTGTTAATCCCCTTAAATCAAGATCTCCTCCTATTGTTTGTGGCAATTCTAACCCTTCAGCACTTGTTAAATTATATAAATAAATGTCAGATTCTACTGTTTGCGGTAATTTCAAACCTTCAGCACTTGTTAACCTATCTAAATCAAGGCTATCTCCTACTGTTTGTGGTAATTCTAACCCTTCAGCACTTGTTAAACCACTTAAATCAAGAGTTCCTTCTACTATTTGAGGCAACTTTAATCCTTCAGCACTTGTTAAATTTCTTAAAATAAGGTCCCCTCCTACTGTTTGAGGTAATTCTAACCCTTCAGCACTTGTTAAACCACTTAAATTAAGATCCTCTCCTACTGTTTGTGGTAATTTTAACCCTTCGGCACTTGTTAAACCACTTAAATCAAGAGTTCCTTCTACTGTTTGCGGTAATTCTAATCCTTTAGCATTTGTTAAACCACCTAAATTAAGATCCTCTCCTACTGTTTGAGGTAACTTTAATCCTTCAGCACTTGTTAAACTTCTTAAAATAAGGTTTCCTCCTACTGTTTGTGGCAATTTTAATCCCTCAGCACTTGTTAAACCCCATAATATAAGGTTTCCTCCTACTATTTGTGGTAATTCTAACCCTTCAGCACTTATTAAATCATCTAAATCAAGATAATCTTCTATTGCTTGTGGTAAATCTAATCCTAGGGCAATTATAAAATCCCCTAATTCAAGAGACCCTCTTACTATTTGTGGTAATTTTAAACCTTTCCCTTTAAAATCAGAAAATGATGTTAATCTAATATTTCCACAATGCACAACCTTATCTTTAAGTTTACTTATATTAGAAGCATTAATATCACCTATACTAATATCATCTTTTCCACAGCCAAATATAAACGACAAGTCCTGTACCAAATCTCTTTTACTTTTTATCTCTTCTATTCTAGGATCTTTATCATAACCAAAGCCTTCAATTTTACCATCTATTTCATATAAAAATCGAAGTTCCTCTTTTGTTAATTCAAAGCCCTTTTGTACTTTATTATCTATTGTTGTTAAAAGCTGCATGTCATATTCTTTTTTCTTGTATTTATCCCTATCAGGAAACTCTTCTAGTTTCTTATCTAATATAGGCATCATTTCTGCTTCCATATTCTGATTTTCAGCTATTCCTCTAATCTCCCCTATTGTATCATGCCCATCCATTCTAATTGCTATTCTAGGAATCTTTGCCTCACCATTTTCATCAAGTGAATAATATACATAAAAATCGCCATTTTCAAGCTGTCCTTTCGCAAAATTCTCTCCAGCTGCTGTACACCAGCCTGTATAATATCCTTGCAGGCTATCTCTTAATATATTATAATCTGATCCTTGTTCATACTTAACCCATTTTCCTTCAGTTGAACTATGTTTCTTCTCACCTTTGTGCATTATCATTTTAATAGAATACTCATATAAAGTTTTAAAGTTTCCGCTACCTAAAGCACTTCTTATCTCTGCATCGCCCTTTCTATCCTTTATATAATCTTCCATTAATTTTAAAGTTGTAAATATAGCTTCTCTTTCAACTGGTGGGAATGGATATACTGTATGTTTATCTCTTTTAGAAAACTTACCTGTTTCCTTATTAAATTTACCTAATTGTTGTAATCCTTGAAATACCCAGTATTTTTCCCACATCTCATAACTTTTACTTTCTTCATCGAATAAAAAATATTCTATCCATCTGTCTAATGATTCTTCTTGATCTTCAATTATCTGTTTTACTAATATTTCTTTCCTCTCTGAAGTTATTTCAATATTTCCATATCCTCTTTCTCTCATTATTTGTTTTTCGTGTTCAAAATAACTATCCGGTATATCTTCTGGTTTTATAACATAAAGATTATGATAAAAATTTTTAAGTCTCTTTAAATCTTCTGGATTTTTACTTTGAGCTACTTTTTGATGTACCCTTTCTAACCTTTCAAAATAATTAAGTATTCTATCTCTTTTTTTATCAGACTCTTTACTACTATGCATTACTCTATCTGATGTATGAAGATCTTTATAAAGTTTAGTTATTATATCTATCCACATATTTCTCTCATCCATATGAAACACCTTACCTTTAATTATACCAAATTCCAAAAAAAAATAACAGAACCCCATTATATTTTTATTATAAGTTCCATTATTTTTTAACTAAAAACCTTCTATTTGACAATATATTTACCTATTTTATAAAATTCATTGCAATACATATAGCAAAAAATATTACACCTAAAATAGCAGTTAATCTAGTAATGAATAACTCTCCGCCTCTTTCTTTACGGTTTGCGAATAATTCATCATTACCACCCATAATGTTACTATCAGGGCTTACTGCTTTACCACTTTGTAAAAGCACAATCGCAATTAATAAAATAGATACAATAATTAAAAGTATTTCCATAGTATCCCTCCGACTTCTAATAATTTACCATAAAACCTAAGAAAAATCAACCATCACATTAATTATATGGCTGATTTATTTAATTTTTCTTAATATGAATTAAACCCTTGTTAATTTCCTCTAAAGCTCTACCAATGTTTTTAGATGATCTATATTCATTTTCTTTCATTTGAAAATAACCTGTTTCATCCATTTCTTTAGCTCTTTTAGAAGCAATATTAACAAGTAAGTATTTTGATTCAATTTTTTGAAGTAATGCATCGATTGATGGATATATCATAACCATACCTCCTATAATTCAACTATATACCAAATTTTTATAAATTACAACAAACCCGCATAAATTTGACATTATTTAACAGTCCTGCGTAGTCCATCTAAAACCGCAAACATCGCATAAGTGTCTTGCTGACAATACTCTACTAACTTCTGATATTTATGTTTATAATCTAAAGGTAATAATTTAGGAAAAGATGCATAAGTAACCATAGCTTCTACCCCATTACCTACTTCCATTCCTTTATATGTCAAATCAGAAAACAAAGGCAAAACTTTTTTAATCGAAAATGATCCATCCATATCTGGATGATAATAATTAAACATCTTAGCCTCCTCCTTAGAATAACCTAATTTTTCATATAAAGAGGATTTTGTCTTAACAATATTCATTAAATCAAACACATTATCCCTAATTTTAAGTAACTTATCTTTGTATTCTGGGAAAATATAAGCAAGTTCCTTTAATCTAGTTTTCTCAAACGAATCATTATAAACTAAAACCATCTTATCACAAGGAATAAGCTCGCACATATATTTAACTAAATCTAATCTATGATCTAAATGATCAGGAGCCAAATAACCATAGTGATCTTTCTCTTTATCACATACCCCAGGCTCTTTTTCAATATGTAAAGAAAATTGAAACACTGACTGTGTGTATGGCCTTTCTCCTTTATATCTAGGAAGTGGACAAGGAAAAGTTTCAAAATCCAAATGATAAAGTGGA
This sequence comes from uncultured Bacilli bacterium, assembly GCA_944358675.1. GTDB lineage: Bacteria > Bacillota_I > Bacilli_A > RF39 > UBA660 > Coprosoma. Next base: position 35,490 of record CALVRN010000010.1, read on the forward strand.
TAAGTAATCTGTTTAATTCCATCTTTAATCTTTTTTTCATTTATATAAGGTTTACCACTAATTACTGCATCCTTTTGGATTTTATTTTTTTCCCTATTAAGCATATCATCAGGTATATCAAGCATACCTACCTTACCCTCATTAATCAAATCATATGTATCATATTTAACACTATCTTTCTTAAATCCAAAATTATTATTTATATAACACAAAATAGAATGTTTTTCAGGAAGTACATCAAAACAAAGTGGACAGTACTTACACTTAACAGTCTTCTTATACTCGCAAAACTCTCCAAGTGGTACCCTAGAACCATTTAAATCATCAATATATCCTTTTATCTTTTTACTATCCAAATATATCTTATCCATCATATCCCTAGTAATACTAGTCACATCAATATATGAAATAATATCCTCACCATTTACCTCATCATAAATAGCTTCCCCATTTTCATACTTACCATCAAACACATAATTACTATTTAAAACCGCCAAATAATACTTAACCATTTTATTTTCATTATGACTTTTCATATCATTTTCGATAATAAACCTTTGAACTGCAATATCGTAAATATAATGACCTGCTCCAGTATACTTATCAAATAACTTATTTCTATTTCTTTCATAAACTTTTAAAGGCATATAATCTTCTATATTTAAATTTAAATCCTCAAGTAAATAATATATTCCATCTTTCCCTTTTTCAAATATTGAATGATCTTTACTTCCTAAATCTAAATACTTTTTAGTTGTCGTTGCTTTAACTTCAATAATATTAATACCATCATCATTTTCATTATAAATATCAACATAACATAAATACCTTATATTATCAATTACTGCATCAAAACTCTCCTGATTATAAGTACTTTTAGAAAATTTAAAGTTACCTTTAAAATATTTTGAAGCAAGTTCTCCGGCTAATATTTCAACTTTATTATAATATGGCATCATTGTCTCTAAGTGTTCATTCCTAACATCAATCAAATCATTACCACTATCATCAAACATATTGCCCAAAAGTTCTGTAATATGTTCCATTTCTTCTTCTTTTTTATACTCTTCTATTGAAATCATACTATCTAATTTTTCTTTTTTTAAATCATCTAGTGCTACATATCTAGGACACCTAGAATAATTTATAAATTTTGTTTTTGTAATCGCCATAAAACCACCTAATCTAATTATACATCTTTTTATATTTTTCCAAAAGGAAAAAGTGCCTAGGCACTTTTAAATTAAGCTAATTTTTTACGAGCTATAAATACTACTACCACACTTAAAGCTAAAGTAGCAAAAGTAATCATAATTCCATCTGAAGTTTTTGGATTTTCTACTTCATCTTTAACATCTTCATCTTTGACATCTTCAGATGGTTCTGTAATTGAAACTGGGGTTTTAATTAAAGTATAACCATAAGCAAAATCACTACTTACTGCATCGCCAGAAATTGATGCATGGGTTTTATCATTTTCTCCTAATGCATAAGTAAATTTGTCACTATCTTTTTGTGCGACTACTAAGTTATCTTTAACATCAACAACTGTTGAATACACATTCGCATTTTCAAAAACATTTACTTTTACTTGTAGACCACTTTCTCCATATACAGATATATTTCCATATAAATTAGTTACACCTGTTCCCATATAAGTAGAAGCAGATCTAACCTCTAAATTACCAACAATATTTACAGTACCATTATTTGTAAATGTTGTAGGCGCTCCAGTAGTTAAAGCCATATTACCATACAAATTGAAAGTAGAGCCTTCATTAACTACAATATTAATTGGATACTTTTGACTATTATATGTAACATACATTAAGTTTTTCATATGCCTTGTCTCAGCAACACCATCAACAGTCATAGTAATACCATTACCATCAAATGCTACTAAAACTTTTCCTTCAGTAATATTAATATAACCATCTTCTCCAATTAATTTTTCGCCAAGAGCTGTAAAAGTATCACCAGCCAAAAACTCTTTTGATGTTCCTCCCATTATTTCAAGTGCTGTATCATCTGTATAATCAGCAGCCTTTACATTACCAAATGGCATTAAACAAACCCCTAAAACCAAAGTTCCTAAAAATAATCCTAGCTTTTTCATATTTATTCCTCCTCCTAGGCTATCTTGCCACTTTTATTATATCAAATGCACCTATAATTTTCAATATTCAAATTATATTTTGATGTAACATTAATGTAAA
>CALVRN010000011.1 GCA_944358675.1 uncultured Bacilli bacterium
TGGAGCAAATCATAAAGAACAAACAATTACAGAAATAGAATCTTTAAAAAGACAAAGAAATAGATTAAAAGATGCTTGTAAAACAAGCATAATTACTCTAGAAGAATTTACAGAAGAAATAAAAAGTATTGATGATAGACTACAAGAGTTAGAAAATAATTTAAAAAATAACGTTCTAACAATAGATGATATTAATCTAGATAGTCCATCTATTTATAAAGATATTGATAAAATAAAACAAATAAAACTATATGATAAATTATTAGATAAATCATCTATATGGAATAACTTATCTAAACAAAAACGGCAAGAACTATGTATGAAATACATTGAAACCATAGATTTAGGTTATGATGAAAATAGAAAAGTAACAATTGAAAAAGTAAATTTTAGAAAGTCATTTCTAGAAGAATATAGTACTCTATTTACAGAAGGTATCGTGGATAAAGAAGTAACAGTATCTTACAAAGATACTACCAAAGTAATAAGTTTATCTTCTCCAAAAAATGAAAAAGAAATAGAAGACTACATTCACAAATTACAAAGCTATTATAAAGTAGAATACTTTAAAATAGATGTAATCAGAGAAGAAGAAGGAACGTTTTATCTAGAATATAGTCCGAATAAAAAGCAAGAAATTATAAAATTAATTCCCATCAAAGATGAAAAAGTTTTTAAACCTAATCTAGGATATGGCGTAATAGCAGTATCATAAATCAAAAAGAGTGTACATGAATTTCAAAATAATAATGAAATAAATGTACACTTTTTCTTTAAAAATGTTTTTAAAATTTCCAAAAAAATGTACAAATCGCCTCAAAAATCTTTAAAAAATAGGTAATTTTGTCAGACTTCTGACTGACAAATAAGTAATTTTAGGCATTTTTGATAGAAATCCTGTTAGACAAAAGTCAGACAAAATAAACACTGTCGGACAATTACAATCTTCTAAAATCCTTATAATACGGTCAAACTCGCCACTGGCGATGTTGTTTGTCAGACACAGTTATCCTGTTTAAAATGACTTCTCGAAAATGTACATAAAATTCTTAAAAATTCAAAAATTTAGAGACATAGAAATGTACTAACACATGCTTTGTAAAATGCTGAAAATATGCTATAATCATTGTAGAAGATAAGCAGTATTTAATCTTTTTAAGATGGATACTGCTTTTTACTTGTGATAATATGGAGGTGTTAGTAATAATGGTAAAAATAAAATCATTTTCTACTAATAATGGTGATATGTTTTATATTAGACATGGGAGTGACAATTTTACAATTATTGATTGCTGCATTGATGATGAGAATAAAAAATCTATAATTAAAGAACTTAAAATTGAAAGTAAAGATAAGGGGATAACAAGATTAATATCCACGCATCCTGATGATGATCATATAAGAGGGTTAAAGTATTTGACAGAAAATTATTCAATACCGAATTTTTATTGTGTTGAGAACAAAGCAACAAAAAATAATCCTACAGATGATTTTAAGAAATATTGTGAATTAAGAGATTCAACTAAAGCTTTTTATATTGATAAGGATTGTAATAGAAAATGGATGAATCAATCAAGTAACGAGCGTGGATCTTCAGGCATAAATATAAAATGGCCAGATACAACAAATAAATATTTTAAAAGAGCACTACAAGAAGTAAACAATGGATCTTCGCCAAATAACATTTCTCCAATAATAAAATATTCATTAGAAAATAATATTAGTATATATTGGTTTGGGGATTTAGAAAGTGAATTTATGAACAACATTAAGAATAATATCGAGTGGACTAGAGCAGATATTATTTTTGCACCACATCACGGTAGAAGTAGTGGAAGAATTCCAAATGAAATTTTGGAAAAAATTAAGCCTAAAATTATAATAATAGGCGAAGCTCCAAGTAAAGATTTAGATTATTATATTGGATATGAAACAATAACTCAGAATATGGCAAAAGATATTGTTATTATATGTGAGGGTAATACTGCTGATTTTTTTGTAGAAAATTTCAATTACACCACTATTCCGTCTAATTTAAAAACAATTTATGGCAAAGCATTAATGGGATATAATTATATAGGGAGTTTAGAGTATGATGAGTAATTATAGTTTTAGAATTAATAAATATTTAAAAGTTTCATTAGCTATTGGCATAATCGATTTATTAGTTTTTTATATAATTAATAAACTTTTCAATTGTTCCACTCCATTTTCTTTGATTATGGATAATTGGAAATACATTATATTATTTATTAGTAGTATGTTATTAATAATATATTTTTGTGATGTTTTATTTTTTAGTAACAGAAATACAAAATTTAAAATTTTGTTAATACGACACGAACCTTTTAAAAATTGGCCACAGTACATTGATAAAGGAATTACAATTAGAAGTAAAGATAAAAAACTTGACTTTTATTCCAATATATATTGTAAGGTTAGAAATAAGGAAAAAATTCAAGGTATTAGAGATGATGACATTCTTATTAGAGATATTATAATTCATATGAGTTTTACAAATTTAATAATAATTTTTTTCTTATTTATATTAGAAAAAATAAACTTACAAATATATATTATATGTTTTGTTTTTTTAGTAATAATAGATGTGTTCTTAAATCTAGCATATAGACAATATTTAAAATATTATATTAGTGAAATTTATAGAGAATACCTAAACAATGATAAATAAATTAATTAATTATAATAATATATTTTGTTAGATTATAATAATAAAAAATAAATTATCTAGATTTAAAAATAAAATATGTGATATGTAGAAATAGTATTGAAGAATTAAAAGAGATAGGTTTTAAATTTGATTACCAAGAATATGATGATATATTTAGCAATTTAGAGATTAGAAACTTTATGTATCATTATGCATTTCCTAAAAATGCTGATATAAATTATAACAAAGTATTGTTTGGTGTGTGAATCGACACTTAATATGACAGAAAAGGAACTGAACGATTTGCTTAACAAATGTCTTAAAGAATTAATAAAAAGGCTAACTAAAGAAATAAATAAAACAAAATATAAATTTTTAATTAATTAAAAAATAGAAAATGAATACTCATAACGTTAAATGAATATGTGTTGATAAAGTAGACTGTTATCTGTATAATTTTATATAGAGGTGATACGATGATAAAACATACAGATCCATACAAAATTTCTCAAATATTTTCCAATGAAAGAAGTATTTTATATAATATTCCAAAATATCAAAGAGAATATACATGGGGACAAAAAGAATGGGGATTATTGTTTAATGATGTTATAGAAAATGATTATGGTTATTTTTTAGGATCTATTATTTGTGTTGATAATAGTACAAGTGCGATGAGTGACGCAATATTAGAAGTAATTGATGGCCAACAAAGGATAACTTCTATTTCTATATTGTTAATTACATTATATGAAAAGTTATGTGAATACAAAGAACAATTGGATGAAGATCAAATAACAGATTTAAACAATGTCAAACGAGAATTAGTAGTAAGAAGAGATGGAAAAAATATTCCAAGATTGACACCACAAGTGCAAAATCATAATAGAGATGATTATTTTAGTCTACTATGTGAAAAAAGATTGTTATTTGATTATGAAAAGAAAAACAATGCAGGCAATAGAAGAATATATAAAGCATATAATTATTTTTCAAATTTAATAGATAAATATATTGAAGAAATAAAAAGTGAATATTCAGATAAAAATAACATTGAAATTTTATTTGAACTAGTTAATAGATTTAATTCAGCAGTATTGGTATCAATTGAAGTGGAAACACATAAAGATGCTTATATGTTATTTGAATCATTAAATAATAGAGGAGTTCCTTTGTCAGCAATCGATTTAATAAAGAATTTATTAATTAGTGTTTCAGATGCGGATGGAAATTCAGAAGAATGTTATTCAAAATGGAAGAAAATATTAGCATATTTAAGCGATGATTATAGTGTACAGGAAAGATTTTTTAGACAGTTTTATAATGCCTATAGAGATGAATTAAATGTGCCTTATAAAACAGAAGGAAAAGTAAAATATGCTTTAGGACCTCTAGCAACTAAAACAACGTTATTAGACATCTATGAAAAACTAATTAAGACTGATTACAGAAAATTTTTAAATAGAATTGAAAAAGAAGCTAAAAATTATTCCATTTTAATCAATAATGCTAATGAAGATGATAGTATTGAAAAACTAGAAAAGCCATTATTTAATTTAGATAAAATTCAAGGTGCCCCATCATATATTTTACTTTTATATTTATTATCAAATAAAGATAGATTGAATTTAGATAATGATATTATTGCGAATATTATCAATTATTTAACAAAGTTTTTTGTTAGAAGAAATATTACAGATTATCCAAACACAAGAAACTTAACAAAAATATTTATGGATTTAGTATCCTTGATTGCAAACAAACAAGGGACAGATATATATAATTTAATTGTTAATAATCTAAAAAACAACTCATCATCTGATGAAATATTTGAAGAGAAACTAAGAGGACCAATATATTCAGATAATCCAGATGCTACAAGGTTCTTATTATGTTATTATGAAGATAAATTTAAAACAAATGAAATATATACAAATCTATGGAGTAGAGATAAAAGTAATAAATACATTTGGACAATAGAACATATTTTTCCTGAAGGAGAAAATATCCCAACTGACTGGATTGATATGATAGCAAATGGCGATAGAGATTTAGCAATTGAATATTTAAATAGATATACTCATACTTTAGGAAATTTAACTGTAACAGGGTATAATCAAAACTTAAGTAATTTGTCTTTTGAAAAGAAAAAAAATAGAGTTAATAAGGATGGAAATTATATTGGCTATAGAAATGGATTGAAGCTAAATGAAGATGTAGTTAACAAAGATGCTTGGCATATTGATGATATAAAAATGAGAACAAATAAGTTAGTAGATTTTTTTATGAAAGAGTTTGAATTATAAAATGAAGGAGGCAAAAGTTGTTATAATCGTATCAACTATATTATTAATTATTCTAATGCCCCTAGGAGCTTATTACTACTTTGCTTCCGAATTTATTTATAATATTTTAATTAGTATTATAACTGGAATTGTTGTTACGATTATAACATCACTTTGTCAGTATTTTGTTATGAAAGAAAAGATAAAAAATAATATTTTCAACTGTTATTTTGATATGTATAAGGCGATATATGTTTCAAAGCATAAAAAGGCGTTATTTCATTATCCGGTGTTAAATATTTATAAAAGATTATTAGTATTTTCTGATGAATTATCAAAAAATCTTTCTGAGTATTCTAGTTTCTATCCAACCACAAGGAATAAATTATACAAAAAATTGAATCCGACTTTAAATCCTAATTTTGATAAATTTAATATTAAAAATCTTTCAAAATTAATTTTACCATTAAATTCAAAAAGATTTAAAGAGCTAATTATGCCAATGCAAGAAACATTAGAAAAGATTTTAAGAGAAATAAATGTTAAAAAATTTGAAAAAGAACTGATGGAATATAAAAAAATATATAAGGTTTTAAATAAATAAAAAGAGGTGTTGCCATATAGCTTACGATTTTTCATTAACAGGAGAGAAATTCAAAAAATTGTATTGGAATTATTATAACTTACTTGAACAAGATTTTATAAATACACTGCGATATGTTGCATTAGATTATGATAATTTTGATTGTTTTTCAAATGAGTATATAAAATTACTAGAATTAATTTGCTCAGAAGTGGAAAACATTTTGAAATGTTTATGTGGAACAAAGAACCAAAATATAAAAGATTATAGAGAAAAAATAATAAAAATTTATCCCGAAATAGTCAATGAACAAGTGTATATAGCAGAAATAAAGAAGTACAAGTGTATTCCCTTTAAAAAATTTGAAAATAAAAATGCTCCAGATTGGTGGAAAGACTACAATTTTGTAAAACATAATAGATTAGTTAATTATAAAAAGGCAACGCAAAAAAATGTATTAGATTCGTTAGCAGCTTTGTTTTTACTTGAGCAAATATTATCTAGTAAAATAAAAAGTAAAAACTGCATCATTTTAAATTCAAATTTTTTCTATACTGAAAGGAAAAATAACATTTTTGATAGTGAGGTATATATGAGTACATGTACAGATGAAGAGTTAGAAAGAGCTATAGAAGAAAGTAATTGACATAGCTAATAAATAAATTCCTTTATTAATCATAAAATGATGTGTAAGAAATAAAATATACTTCACTTTCTCTTAATCAGAGCTAACATACACTACAAGGAATCGATTTTTATCTAATTATTTTAAAAGATGGTACCCATCGCCCAATTGAAAAAATAACTAGGAGTTAATTCTAGTTTTTTGTATATTATAAAGTTGATATAGTATTATAATGCAATCGATTATAGTAACGTTTTACTATTGTTTTCACACATGATATAATGATATAGAAATGTTAGGTGAAGTTATATGAGTGAAAAAGATTTAGATTGTAGTATGAATCCTTATCAAGAAGAACAAAAACCTAAAGGTTATATAAAACAGTTACAATGGGATATGGCAATAGGGTTACAACAAGTAGATAATTTAAAACCATCTAAATACTTAGAACAAATAAAAGAAAAAAACATCTTAGGTGAATTAACACTAAAAGAGGTAGAACAAAGGTTAAGAGAATATTACACCACAAAAGAAAAGAATATTAATCATAATGAATTAGAATGTGATTTTGTATCAATGAGAATTGTTGAGTTACTAGATCAAGGTAATTTTGAATTATCAGTAGATTATCTAAAATATATTCATAAATATTTATTCCAAGATGTATATGAATTTGCAGGAGAGTTTAGAAAAACTGATTTTTCTAAACATGAAAAAATATTAAATAATGATTCAGTTGCTTATGGAGACTCTAAAACCCTAACTGAATCCTTAGAATACGATATTAGTCTAGAAAAAGAGAAAGACTACAAAAATATGAATATTGTAGAAGTGATTAAAAATATTACTGATTTTACATCTAGTATATGGCAAGTACACCCCTTTAGAGAAGGCAACACTAGAACAACAGCAGTATTCATAGAGAAATATTTAATCAGTTTAGGATACGATGTAGATAATTCATTATTTAAAGATAAATCAGTATATTTTAGAAATGCATTAGCTAGAAGTAATTATTTTAATAATTATTTAAATATAAAAGAAGACAATACTTATCTAATTAAATTTTATGAAAACTTATTATTAGGTAAAAATAATAATTTGCACTCTGAAGATTTAATTGTAAAAGAATTATTTACTTAACATAAAAATATTTTAAAAATAAGAAAATAATGGTATAATTTAATAAAATAATAGGAGGTCAAAATGATAGTTGGTAAGGTCTTAAATTCTCCTATTAGGTGGGCTGGTTCAAAGAAAAAAGTATTAGTTGAAATGTTAAATGCTTTTAAACCTAATAGAGAAAACTATATAGAATGCTTTCTTGGCTCTGGCGTTGTGCTTATAAATGTACTAAAAAAAAATAATACATTAAATTATAAAAACTTTTATGTTAATGATATTAATCCACATATAATAAATTTTTATAAGCTTCTTCAAAATAATCCACATCATATTATAAAACAAATAGGAGAGTTAGTAGAAGTATATAATAATTATGATACGCCTAAAAAAGAAGAGTACTATTATGAGTTAAGAATGCAATTTAATGAAGAAAAAGATTTAGATAATAAGTCAATATTGTTCTATTTCTTAATGAAAACGGGATTTAATGGTGTCTATAGAGAAAATAAAGCGGGTAAGTTTAATGTTCCTTTTGGGCGAAAGGAAAAAATAGTATTAAATGCTGATTATTTGATGGAACTATCAAAATTAATTCAACCTGTAAATTTTTATAATTTAGATTATAAAACCTTTTTAAATAAAATGAAAGAAGATGGAAAAATAGACAATAGTTTCATGTATTTTGATCCACCTTATTTACCAGATGATTCATTAGTAAGTCAAAAACAAGAACTATATACAAAAGATATATTTGATCACAAATTATTTGTGAGAACAATTACTGAATTAAAAGGGAAATACATAATGATATCGATGTCAGATTCAAAACAAGCAGATGAAATATATGGCAAATTTATAAAAAATAACATGAAGGAAATCTTGCGTACAATCAATCCTATAAAACTATTTTCATCGACTGAGATAGCTTTTACAAATTATAAAATTGAGTTAAACTCAAACAATGAAGAGTAGAAACACTCTTTTTTTGTATAATATTTTGATAATATTTGAAAAATATTTTGACAATATTATATTTTTGTGATATTCTAAGATTGATTTGGAGGTATTATATGAATAATATCAAGCAAGAAAATTTTAAAAGAATTGCTAACAATAGAGTAAACAAAATAGTAGATTTAATTTCAAAACTACATAATTTATCTAATACTTCATTTTATGAATATACTGATGATCAAATAAACGAAATATTTAATCTGATTCAAAATGAATTAGATAAACAAAAACAATTATTTGATAAGGATAAGAAAAAAGGACAAAAGAGGGTGGAATTATGATAAACGAATTTAATCAAATATTCTATCAAAACAGATTAATTGTAAATGGATGTGAATTATATAAATATACAAAACAATACTTTGATTTTATAATATCCAAATTTTTATATGACAATGGTGCCATGTCTTATCAAAGAATTTTTAATTATATAGTTAATGTATATGGGTCAGATACAATTAAGTTCTCCCAGTTTAAAAAATATATAGATAATTATTTAGGTGAAAAATATAAAAGTAAATTCAGTTTATCAAAAAATAAGAAAGAAAATATAATAATTTCCCTATCATTAATTGAAATAGCAGAATCAGAGAATGTAAGCTCTGTTAATAAAGAAGAATGTATCTCATATATTTTATTTATAAATAAACTGAAAGACTATTTAAATTTAAATATAAAAGAAAAAAATATTAAAATTGATTTTGCACAATCTGTTTTATACAATCTATTATGTGAATTTGATAATTATTATAATTTTTTAAAAAATAATATACCGAGAATCAATAATGTCTATAACAAGATGGCATTAAATGATATTTTTAAATTCAATGATACAACAGTTAATATTCTTTTTCAAAACCAAATAATTACTTTAGATGATTTAACGAATTGCTCGGAATATTTTATATTACTAATTTTTTCTTTACAAATTCCAAATTTAATAAACATTATAAATGAATGTACAAAACCAACTAAAGAGGTTATCAATAATGCATTTATAAAAATAAATTCAAAATCACTTGATATTCTTGTAAAGAGAAATGGATATATTTCTAATAAAAAACTTGCTTTAGAGGAAATTGGAACAGAATATGGTTTAACAAGAGAAAGAATAAGACAAATTGAAGCAAAAACATTACAAAAAATAAGAAAAAATGCAATTAAAATTGAGCATATTTTAAAAGCAATATTCCATAATGAGACTAATAACCAAACCAAATATATTACAAAGTCACAAATAATTAAAAAATATGATTCTGATATAGCTAACAAGATTCTTTTATTATACGAATATGGCAATTTACCAATAATGTATTGTTCAAAATATAATGTTATTTATGACAGTACAATTAACAATATAGATGAAATGATTAATGATATTATAAAAGATATCGGTATTGTTGCTGATTATTATGAAACAGCAGATGCTGATGACTTTTTGCTAAAAATTTTAGAAAATCACTATAAAAAAATCAGTAATAATTTATATATAAAGAAAGGTTATAACACTAGAGATTTATATTTAGATATTGTTGAAAAGTATTTTCAAAATGGTTATAGAGTTGGTGAAGATGAAGATTACAATAAATTAGTCGAAATAGCAAAAGATAAATATAAAATTGATGAGGAAATACCATCAAGACATTCGATAGAAGCGATGATTGGTAGGAGTAACTTTATTCAAATAAATAGAGGTACATATTTGTCAGAAAAATATTGCGTTGAATTACCAGAAGAATTAGTGGATAAGATTTTAAACTATATATCTGAAAATAATTTTGTGTATTATAGAAGTATATACGAAAAGTTTAATAGAGAATTATTAAAACTTGGTGTTGACAATCACTATTATTTAAAAGGGTGTATTGATAAAAGATTAACAGATGATATGATTTCTAAAAGAGATTATATTGTTAATGGAAGTAAAGATATTTCACCTGTTAATGAACTAGTAAATTTAATGAAATCATTTGATTATGAATTCACATTAAATGACTTAAAATTAAAATTTCCAGGAGTAAAGGATTATACGCTTTATAGTATTTTATATAATGAAATAGATAATGGCTTAGTTTTTATTTCTTCATATGAATTTGTGTATTTATCTAAATTAAATATAGATGATAAAAGAAAAACAGAGTTAAAAGAATTTGTAGATAACCAATTTCGGTTATTAAATTCTCATTTGCTATCATCAAAAAAAATATATGCTAGATTATTATTAACAAATAAGGAATTATATAAAAAATTGAATCTTAAAAATGGACATTTCCAATTGTTTTCTATGATGAAAGTAATGTATCCAGAATATTATTATCATAGACCTCTTATAAGTACTGAGGATACATCTGTTAATACTAATTATACTGTTATTAGAAGTTATATTGAAAAATATGAAACGTTTAATATAAAAACAATTCAAGATTATCAAAGAAAAATGAATATAACTGGTATATATAATTATTTGCAATTTATGGAAGATATGAGTGATGATTATGTTCAAATTGATATTAGTACAATGTTAAAAAAAGATAAGCTTGATATTTGTTCGGTTGAATTAGAAAATATTAAAAAATCTGTTGATTTAATTTTAAATAATTTTGGAGCTATAAATACAGAAAATTTTAAAGGATATTCTCTACTACCTAAAATTAAATATGGCTGGAACAAATATTTATTAATAGGAATATTGAGAACATTTTATTCTGATGATTATGAAATAATTAATACAGGAAATAAATATTCAAATACTGATTTTGAAGTAAGGAGGTTAAATCATGTTTGATAAAGAAAAAATGTGGAGATTTCCAGGAAATAATTATCTTCAAGAGCAAGGAATAGATACACCGGATATGGAAACGTTTGCTCAAGATCCAATAGCATCACTTGCTAGAGAGTCATGTCAAAATTCAATTGATGCGAGAATAGAAGGAGAAACTGCAAGAATTGAATTTAAAACTTTTGATATAATGAGAAATGAAATTCCAGGGATAGACAGGATAGAAAAGGAAATTAATTCATGTCTTGATTATAGAAAAAACAATTTAAAGTTATATCAAACACTTTCTAATATGAAGAACAATTTAAATAATAGTATTATACATTGTATTAGAGTAAGTGACTTTAATACTGTTGGATTGAAAGGCATAAATGATTTAAATGATAGTCCATTCTATCTTCTAACACGAGGTACTGGAATAAGTGATAAAAATGGTTCGAAAGGTGGCTCAAAAGGTATAGGTAAATTTGCTTCTTTTGTTGCTAGTTCATTTAATACAGTTTTTTATTCAACATTAAATATGGACGGTGAAAAAGGATATATAGGTATATGTAAATTGTGTTCGACAACAATGGAAGGTACTGATGAAAAAACACAGGGAACTGGTTATTTTGGACTTGATAATAAACATATGCCGATACTTGAAGATTTTAATTTAGATAAGTCTTATAAAAGAGAAACAACAGGTACGGACATTTATATATTGGGGTTTAGGAAAAATAATAATTGGAAAAAAGAACTCATAACAAAAATATTAGATAGTTTTATGTGTGCCATATATTATGAAGATCTTGAGATTGTAGTTGATGATTTAACAGTTAATAAGAATAATTTAGGCGAATTAATTGAAAATGATGATTATATTTTAAAAAGAAGTTACAATAATATTAAATCACAATATATATTATTAACTGATCCAAATGTATTTAAAAATACTTTAGAGATAGAAGATTATGGTAAAGTGGATATTTTGCTAAAGGGCTTTAGTAAAGATGAATCTGATTTGGCAACTAATGAATGTGTAATGATAAGATATCCATATATGAAAATAAAAACTTTACCAAGAATATCAAACGTTCCATGTTCAGCAATGTGTATTATAGGTGATAACACTTTAAATTCATTATTAAGAGATATTGAAAATCCACAACATACAAATTGGGAAATTAATAGAATTGATGATGATGATTTGAAAAGTGAGTTGCGTCATATATTAAAGACTTTAAATGATTCAATTATTAATTATGTATATGATAAACTATCAACAAGTAGAATAAAAGAAACTGATGTAGAAGGTGCTAGTGAGTACTTACCAGGTATAGATGATAGTAATATTGGAACTGGAGAAGCAGATGTCATAATAGAAAAACCCAAAATTGTTAAAAAAGTAAAAAATAAGGTTAAAGATAAAATTGGAATTAAACCAGATGATGAAGGCAATTCTCTTTTACCGGGATTAGGTGATCATAAAGAAGATGGTGAAGGCTCACCAATTCCAAGTGGTAGTAATAATTCATCAGGTGGTGATACACATGATTCTAATAATGAAACTGGGTATACAAATGAAGATTCTGATAAAGAAATAATGACACTTGCACAATTGAGTGGTATGCAATACAGATTGTTTGTTTCTGATAAAAAATCTGGAAAATTGATAATTTCTTTTGAATCTTTATATACTGAAAATAATTGTGAATTAGAGTTAAAATATTTGGATGATTCTAATACTAGATATAACATTAATATAAGTGGTTGTAGAGTAAATGGTATACCGTTAGATATTGTGGATGGCAAATTAAAAAATATAAAAATAGAGGAAGGTAAGAAGTATAGAATAGAACTTGATACTGATTTAAGAGAATTGTATACTTTTGAGGTGAAGATGTATGCGAATAGGTAAAAAATTATTTCCATATCCTACAATTAATAATTCAAAAAATGCTAGTTGCTTTCAAAATTCAAATTTCGCATTAATATATGATGATGTAGAAGATGATAATAACTTAATATTAAAAAATGCTCATATAGAATTAGATAATCAAACACTTATTGAATTATTTGAACAAGGAAAAATTGATGCTACTGTAATAGTTGAATGTTCTTCAACAATTTTCAGGAAAAGTTTTAAAATTTCAAGAATTCCAAAAGACATAATTGTACCAGTAATGAATTTAAGAGATCAGGTAGTTATTTCATGTTTTGTTTATGCTACAGAAGATTTTTCTTATATAAGTGATGATTTTTTAGAAGATTATCAAGGCTATACTTTTAATATTGAAAAATATGATATTCTAGCAATAGATGATGGTTTTACAACAAAAATTGAATATGATGAAAGTAAAGATAAAAAGGTTTCATCAATATTTTCGATAATAAAGGATGAATTTATTAGTAATAATGTGATGAAAATTGAACCTACTAGCAAAAAAATAGTCATTCATTTACCGGAGGAACAATTTGGATGTTATGAAAATATGAAAAACAATGATAATTATCAAGAAATATTTTTTTCAATTTTAACAATACCAGCATTAATAGCTTGTTTACAAAGCATTCAAGATCAAATGTTATATGGCGAAGTTACTTTGGATAATATACATATCGATTATAGTTGGTTTTGCTCAATTGAATATGCTTATAAAAATCAATTTAACGAAGATTTAGATGAAAATAAATTTAAAAAGTTAAATGTAGTAGAATTATCTCAGCAATTAATGAATTATGCTAGTGTAACAGCTATAAGTGATTTGTTTAAACAGGAATTTAGTAAATTGGTAAGAGGAGATAATGATGATGAATAATAAAATTAATATTGAATTTATGACAGATGAAGCGCTAGCAACATTGAAATCTAATAGCCTAACTGCTAATAATTATCTAAAAACAGAAAAAAACAATTCTGAATGGATAAAGAAGATATATAATGGAAAACTATATGAACCAATGAAACAAAAAATAAATGATTTTGAATTAAAAGTTAGTTTAAATGGTAATTATGATGAAGTTGACTTTGATAATTCTATAATTTTATATGAATCATTAAAAGAACTACCTTTATATATACTTACTGATGAGAGATTCTGGGCTTGGGTTAATTTTGAGAAAGGATACAAAGCAGCAATTCAAGCTATGCCTGTAAAGTCAGATTCTACATTTTTAAACCACTGGGTATTTGGTCAAAGCAATAGAAGAAGTATATTTTTTGGAGTATTATCAAGATGTTATTTTAGAGTTGCACTTACAGTAGATGAAAGATTAGATGACAAATATGAATTGAC
This sequence comes from uncultured Bacilli bacterium, assembly GCA_944358675.1. Taxonomy (GTDB): domain Bacteria; phylum Bacillota_I; class Bacilli_A; order RF39; family UBA660; genus Coprosoma. Next base: position 14,361 of record CALVRN010000011.1, read on the forward strand.
AAGATTTGTTATTGAAAATCCAGAAAGATTTAGAAATCTTACTTGGCGTTCAAGTTCTAGTGAAAAGCATATTGTATTAGGTATAATAAAAGCGGAAAAAGATATATACGACAAGTATGGAAATAAGGTGAAAAATAGTATTTACAAAGAAATAGCTAAAGATATATCTTTATACGCAAGCGTAAGATTAATTGATGTAGTATCTGAGGAAGATATTTATAAATTTGTATATGATAAAATGGAAAAATATATTCAAAAGTTATAATATTTGTAAAAACAAAATATATTTTTAATAAGGGCGTATACCGTGTCTTAACTACGGAGTGTATTCTTTTTTGTTAATATAAATATGATGATATAATTTAATGGCTACATGAAAATGAATTTATACTTGCAATCTCCCTCAACTAGAGCTAACATACAACACAAGGAATCGATTTTTATCTAATATTTTTAAAAGATAATGCTCATCGCCCCAGATTGGAGAATAACTAGGATAATATTTCCTAGTTTTTTTTGCTATTTTCTTTACGTAAAAAGACTTTAATTCTTAGAACTAAAGTCCTCCCGTTTTCCATTATTTTCTTTATCTTCATCTTTATTTTCTTTAACATTAGAAACATTTTCTTCTTGTAAATCAATTATTTTAGTTTCAGAATCACCCTTCTTCCCCTTATCTTTACTATTTTTACCAAAAAAATTATCCAACTGGTCGGTAGCAACTAAAAAATCAAAAAGCTTATCATTAAAATTCATTGATTATCTAAATCCTCTCTACTTATAATTATATCACGAATGTCAATATCAACATATATAAAAAATTTAGGACTTTGTAAAAAAAATGCAGGACATAAAAACTTTTACTATGATTTTTTAGAGTTTAATGTTATACTTATTATTGTAGGTGATAATATGATACAAATTAATTATGATGGTTTATGGAAAATACTAATTGATCATAATATGAAAAAAAAAGACTTGCACAATGAATTAAATATTGGTACTGGTACGATTGCCAAAATGAGTAAAGGCGAGCCAGTATCAATGGAAGTTTTGGCTAAAATATGTTATGCATTTAAATGTAATATTGAAGATATAGTGAGGTTTGTATATGAGTAAAAAGAAGAAAATGAGGGCATTATCACTTTTTTCGAGTGCTGGGATTGCCGAATTTGGGTTTAAAAACACAATGGTTGATGTTATTCTTGCAAATGAATTACTACCAGTTAGAATGAATGTTCATAAATTTTGGCATCCTGAAATAAAAACAATATGTGGAGATATAACAGATGAATCGATAAAAAAAGAAATAATAGTAAAAAGTAAAAAAGAAAAAATTGACTTTGTTTTTGCTACTCCACCATGCCAAGGAATTAGTTTAATTGGGAAAAATAAAACAAATGACCAAATGCTTGCCGATAAAAGAAATTTCTTGATTTTTCATGCATTTGATATAATTGATGAACTAGATCCAAAGTGTGTTTTAATAGAAAATGTGGCTAGATTTTTTAAAATAAAATTTATTATTAACAATAAGCTAACATCGATTGAAGAAATTATAAAACAAAAATATGGAAAAAAATATAATTTAAGTTTTAAAATTTTTGATGCGGAAAATTATGGCGTACCTCAACATAGAGAACGAGCTATAATAAGAATGTGGAAAAAAGACTTCATGTGGAATGATCCACCAATAGAAAAGACAATTACCTTAAAAGAGGCAATTGGGGATTTACCATCATTAGAATCTGGAGAAAAATCAAACATTAAAAATCATAATGCTCGTTTACATATAAAGAGGCATATAGAATGCATGAAACACACACCAACAGGACATTCCGCTTTTGAAAATGAATTTTATTATCCAAAAGATGAAAAGACAGGAAGAAAATTAAAAGGATATGCAGCAACTTATAAAAGAATGAGTTGGGATAAACCGGCTCCTACAATTACTATGAGAAATGATTGTATATCTTCCCAAAGTAATGTTCATCCAGGTAGGTTGCTAGAAGATGGAACATACTCTGATGCCAGAGTATTAACAATGAGAGAATTACTTATTTTGAGCAGCCTAGATCCTGATTTAGATTTACCTAATTTTGCATCGGATACACAGATTAGACATATGATTGGCGAGGCAGTACCTCCAAAATTAATCAATGCAATATTGAAAGGGTTAAAAATAATAAATGATTAAAGGAGTATCTCTATTTTCTGGTGCAGGTATTGGTGAATTTTACTTAAAAAAAGCAGGAATTGATATAAAGGTTGCAAATGAATTATTACCAAAAAGAGCTCAATTATATTCATTTTTTTATCCGAAATGTCAAATGATATGTGGAGATATAACAAATAAAGAAGTATTTGACAGAGTAAATAAGGCAATCAAAAAAAATAATTGCAAATTTTTGATTGCTACTCCACCATGTCAAGGAATGAGTACACTAGGCAAAAAAAAATATATTTCTGATAAAAGAAATTATTTATTTAATTATGTTATTGACATAATTAAAGATAATGATTTTAATTATGTTTTTTTTGAAAATGTACCAAAATTCGTTAAAATTAAATTTCCATATAATAATGATAATTTAATAATTCCAGACATTTTAAAACAAGAATTTGGACAGTATTATAATATTGAGGTATCTATTTTAAATGCTATGGATTATGGAGTTCCTCAAAGTAGGCCACGTTCATTTATAAAAATGTATAAAAAAGGACTAACGTGGAAAAATCCATATCCTCAAAAAAAAATCACATTAAGAGAGTGTATAGGTGATTTACCATCATTAGAATCTGGGCAAGATAGCGGTATTAAATGGCATTATGCCAAACATCATAATGATAGAGAAATACTTGCCGCCAAACATACTTTAGAAGGACAATCAGCCATATATAATGATATTTTTTATCCTAAAAAAGCAAATGGAGAAAGAATAAAAGGGTTTCATAATACTTATAAAAGAATGAAATGGGATGAACCAGCTCCAGCAAGAGCGATGAATAATGGAAATATGGGAGGAACAAACAATATTCATCCAGGTAGGTTGTTAAATGATGGTACTGTTTCTGATGCTAGAGTATTAACCTTAAGAGAATTATTTATTGTATCATCGTTACCGGCGGATCTAGATTTGCCAGATTGGTGTACTGACAATTTAATAAGAACAGTTATTGGAGAAGCAATACCTCCATTATTCAGTTACAATTTTATAAAGGGTATAGGAGGAAACAATGATTAATTTAAAGAGAAGTATGAATGATAAATGGATATTTCAAAAAAATACTAATTCCAAAAATTTAATTGAATCATATTTAAATGTAATAAATGAGACAAAGGACATAGATGATAAAGAAAAAATAATTGATAAGCTAAAAATGATGTCCGCATATCACGGTAGAAGTAAAAAAGGCTCATTAAGTACAATGGGAGTTAGATTTAGTCAGATGTGTTTTTATATGTTTGGATATAAAAATGAAAACAACACATTTATTCCAAGCCAGACAACAATTAATTTATTACAAAAAATCAATTCAAAACAAAAAAATATGCTAGTAAATCTTTTTGCCATACAATTTCCACATCCATATAGTCAAACACCATCGGACATAGAAATCTATGCAGGACGGTTAATTATTAAATTATTATGTGATGAAAAGATTGATTGTAAATTATATATTGATGAAATGATATATTTTTTACCATTTATTAAAACAATAGATCAAGAAAAATATGAAATGCTAGTAAATAGTATTTTAGAATATAGAAAGCTAACCTATGAAGAAAAGTTGATTCTATTTAAAAAAGAAGACAATTGGGAAACATTATTTGCAAATTGTGTTCATGAATTTTCATACTTTTTTGCTAGGATTTTTAAATCATTTGGTGTATTAGATATTGTAGGAGACAAAAATCATAATGGTGGAAAGTTATTTAAATTTAGGCATGGTAATAAAAACAGACATAATACTTTTAGAAATGATGCATATGGCTCTAGAAAAAAATGTTCTGGATATATAAAAATTAAAGATGAATTAAAAAATGATGCCATATCTTTACTCAATCATTTTAGTCCTTTCTCTAAACCATTAACAAATAAAGATCCAAATGTTTTTTCAAAAAGTGATTGGATACATGATTTATATGAAGTAGAAATACTAGAATATCTTAGTATTGTATTTCCTGAATATTCTAAACAAAGAGAAATTATAAATGCAATATCTGAAATGCAATATATGTCAAAATATTCATCAAAAGATGGAAAAGATTTTGAAAGATCTTTAAAACCTGTAATAGAATTGTTTAGAGAAAATTTAAATGTAGAAATTATTAGTGGACCAGGCGAACCAGATTTGTTATGTGTTTTTGAAGATACTGTTAGAGATTTACCAGATTATAAAATTAATATAGAAGCGAAATCTAGGAATTCTACTAATAATATGAATGTTACAAGAATTGAAAGGCATATCTCAAAATATGCATCGAAATATTGCATAATTGTTGCGCCACGTTTTTCAAGAGGAAATGATTTAGATATTTCTAATAAAAATATGGTTTCAATTACTGCAGAAGCTTTAGGAAAATATTGTTCAAAAGAATGTTTATCAGCAAATGATGGCAAAGCAGATTTTACAACAATTAATGGAATAATAGAACAAAATATGGGTAAAAATATAACAAGAAATGTCGAGAATATAGTTGAACAACGATATGGTTTCTAAAAAGTATAATTAAATTATAAGGAAAGGAGTGGCTTATGGAGTATCGTGATTTATATGACAAAGATAGAAATTTAACAGGAAAAACGGTTGCCAAAGGAGAAGAAATTCCAAAGGGCTATTATATCAAGGTGGTTGTTTGCTTCATGAAAGATAGCGAAGGAAGATTTCTAATGCAAAAAAGATCAGAACTAAAAGATGGTAAATGGGGAACAACAGGAGGCCATCCTAAATCAGGAGAAGATTCACTTACCGGAATGCATACCGAAATATTAGAAGAACTAGGTTTAGATATCAATAAAGAAGAATTAACCTTAATCACCACTGAACAAGATAATAAAATTATTTGTGACATATATTATCTAAAAAAGGACATCGACCTTAATGACATAGTTATGCAAGAAAGTGAAGTAGCTGATGTAAAATACTTAACATTAGAAGAAATAGAGGATTTATACGAAAAAGGTGAATTCAAAAAATCTCATTATTACATGTTTCACGACTTTCAAAAGAATTTAAATCAAAAACAGTTACAAAAACAAAAGTAAATGATATAATATATATGTAATGAAACCTTATAAAGAGTGATGGAGGGACTGGCCCTATGATATCACAGCAACCTATTAAGTTAGGTGCTAAAGCCGGACGATAAGGAACTAGAAAACAAGTTCCTCGCTTGTTTTTTTCTTTATTCTGTTTCATTATAGAGGGAGGTTTTATGAAAGTATATTCAAACGAAATTGTATTTCGTGGTCATCCAGATAAAGTCTGTGACCAAATAAGTGATGCATTATTAGATGCATATTTAAAAGAAGATCCACATTCAAGATGTGGTATTGAGGTTATGGGAGGAAAAGGTAAGATTTTTATTACCGGTGAAGTAACATCAAAAGCAAGTATAAGCATAAAAGATATAGTTAACAGAGTATTAACCGACATTGGCTATGACACAAATTATGAAATAATAAACAACTTAGGCATTCAAAGCCCTGATATCGCATTAGGTACTAATGATAAAGTGGGAGGAGCCGGCGACCAAGGCATGATGTTTGGCTATGCCTGCAATGACACAGAAGAAATGTTACCAACAGCCATGGTTATCTTGCAAACCCTTAGTAAATGGTATGATAATAAAAGAAAAGAATGCCCATATTTAAAACCAGATGGTAAAGCTCAAATCACTGGTTACTATAGCGATGAAATGAAACTTCAAAAAATAAAATATTTTACTATCTCATACCAAAACGACGAAAAACATAGAGATTACACCGATAATTTAATAAAAGAAAAATGTATCAATATATGTAAAAAATACAATATAGAAATAGAAAACTTTTTAATCAATCCAACAGGTAGGTTTTACATCGGTGGCTTTGATGGAGATGCTGGACTTACTGGAAGAAAAATAGTTGTTGATAGCTATCATTCCTTTGCGAAAGTAGGTGGTGGGGCATTTAGTGGAAAAGACCCAAGTAAAGTAGATAGGAGTGCTGCTTATAAAGCAAGAGAAATAGCTAAAGAATATCTTCAAAAATATAACTTAAAATGGTGTCAAGTTCAAATTAGTTATGCTATTGGCCTAGAAAAACCACTTGCCATATACATTGATAGTAATAATGGAAATATAGAAGTTCCAGAAAAACTATATGAAGAATGTACCCCAAAAAACATAATTAAAGATTTAAATCTATATAATATATGTTATGAAGATAAATCAAAATATGGTCATTTTACAAACTAAAATGAGTTCAAAGCTCGTTTTTTTATAAAAATAACAATTTTTTTTGATATTAAATTTAAGTTGTTGTATACTATAATATAGTTTAGTTTTTAAAAGCCCAAAAGTGAAGTGGATGGTGGTACAATGAAAAAATTTAGTTATATCTTTTTAATGATATTTTTATCATTCTTATCAATAAATCTAGTTCAAGCCGATGAAGGAGTAGTATATAGTCCAAGAGAATGTTTTGGTGTAACCTATGGTATACATAATAATCATTGGCACCAAGCCATACAGCAAAATGGACAGTATATAGCAACCGGTGACCCAATTTATACATACCCATGCACACCATCAAATGATCCAACTCTAAAAACACTAACAATAAATGGAAATAACATCACTGTATCAGATAAAATGGAATTTAAAACATATGATGAAACTGCTAATATCGTTGCCACACCAAATTATCAAGGCTCTAACATCCAATATGAAAATAACAAACAGCTAGAAATTGGAAATAATATCATAAATATCAAGGTAACTTCAGCCGGCGGATTAACAAAAACCTATGAATTAAATATCATTAGACAAAAAGTTTTAAGCACAAACAATAACATAAAAAAAATAACTATAGATGGGAAAGAATATAAATTTAAAGATAATCAAATAGATGATTTATTCATAACATCCAATAAAAAAACATTAAACATAAAAATAACTCCAGAAGATGAAACCACAAAAATAACTATTCAGGGTAACGATAATTTAAAAGCTGGCGATAACACCATTACTATAATTTCTAAAGCTGAAAGCGGAAACACTCAAGAATATTATATAAACTATCATAAAAGTTTTGTCTTATCAGACATAATTGGAACAATTATAGGGATTTTAATTTTAGCTTCACCAATCATTTTAATCATCATAATTATCTCAATCAAAAATAAAAAGAGATACATTAATAATAGCCATTATTATAAAAGCAAAAAAAGATTATTTAAAAAGCATTAAAAACAGCAACAATAAAAAAGGTATCAAAAAATTTAAAAATTATTACATATAATAGGTCATTAGTAAAAAAATTACTTTTATTTAAAAGCAACCTTTAAAATTGTGTTATAATAAAAGCAGTAAAGGGCTAGTACAGACTTTATAGTTTTGTGCTAGCCTTTTTGTTTGAGGTGGGAGAAGTATGAAAAAAGTAGTAGGATGTATTTTATTAATAATATTTTTAATGCCATTAAATGTTTATGCTCAAAAAGGATGTTGCTCATGGCATGGTGGTGTTTCAGGTGTCTGTCGTAACGGCTATCAAGTATGTAATGATGGTACTACTAGTCCAAGTTGTACATGTAGTGGGGGTACAACAAGTTCTAGCTCAAGTTCTTCATCTTCAAGACAAGTATATACTCCAAGTTATACATATGGATGTACCGACAAAAATGCTATAAATTATAATCCAAATGCAAACAAAGATGATGGTAGTTGTATAGCAAAAGTCCTAGGATGCACAGATCAGAACGCTAAAAACTATAACGCTTCTGCAAATACCAATGATAATTCATGTAGGTATGAAAAAGAAATTATAGAGACAGAAGAAATCAAGTATTCAGTAAAATATGTAGATAATGAGAACATGATTAAGGGAGAAGAAAGAACAAAAACTAAAGGAGTTAATGGTGAAAAAGAAGTTACTTATTTAGTTATAGTAGACGCAGATGGAAAAGAAATTAGTAGAGAAAAGAAAAACGAAACCATTACAAAAGAAGCCACTACAGAAATAATAGAAAGAGGAACAAATGATAGCAGTTCAACAACATTTGGTATATTATGGATTATATGTTTAATAATCGCATTTTATCAAGCATTTAAACATAAAGATGGTAATTTATTATTAAACAAAATTCAAAAACAAAAAAACGGAACGAAAGTAGTATTATATATACTTTATGTATTTACTGTTATACCAGCACTTATCGATGTAGTAAAAATAATTATTAATAAAATAAAAAATAAGAAAAACTAAGCGGCAAAAAGTCCGCTTTTTTAAATGCTATGTTATAATGAAAAAGGAAAGTAGTGATTATATGTTTGAACTAAAAGATGGCTTAATTATTGCCCCAAACCACATAAAAAAAGAAATACTAAAAACTATATCTAAACAAAAAAAACTTATTAATATAAAAATAATGACCAAAGAAGAATTTATCAAAAACTACTATGGTACTTATAAAAAAGAAGCCCTTTATTTTTTTATGAAAAAATTTAAATTAAATTATAAAACAGCCCAAAAATACTTAGATAACCTATTTATAAATAGTAAAGTAATTAAACCATATTTTGATGTTTTAAAAAATGAAAATCTATTAGAAATAAATTCAAATTTTAAAGATAATTTAAATCACATCACCATCATCGGCTATGAAGACATAGATCCATATCTACTAAATGAACTAAAAAACTATGATTTAGAAATTATCCACAGTAAAACCGGAAGTGAAACAAAAATTGTCCATGAATTTAACTCTCAAACAGATGAACTTATTTTTATTGCCGAAGATATTATAAATAAAATTCAAAATGAAAATATCGATATAGACGATATCTTTGTATCTGGAATTACTAATGACTATAAAAGCGAACTAATCAGAATATTTAACCTTTTCAAAATCCCATTTAACTTCCAATCATCTGATTATCTTTATAGTTCAAAAATCGCTCAAGACTTCTTAAAATCATTAAATGAACCAAAAGACCTTCAAGCCTCTTTAGACCTCTTGCCCGCTTCCAATATCAAAAACCAAATAATTGATGTACTTAATAATCTATCATTTTCTAATCTTGATGACACCGCCATTCAAATCATAACTGCTAAACTGCAAAATATTACTGTGGAAAAAGAAGAAGTAAAAAATGCCATTCAAATAATTAATCTAAACCAAATAACAAATCCAAATAAACACTACTATATTGCCGGCCTTAACCAAGGTATAATTCCCCATATATATAAAGATGATGACATCATCACCGATAAAGAAAAAGTCTCTCTAGGTCTTCTAACCTCACTTCAAAAAAACGAAATAGCTAAAAATCATCTAAAACACCTTATTAAAACATTTCCAAACCTCACACTCTCATATAAATTAAAAGATGCCTTTAATACATACTTCCCATCATTTGTAATTAGTGAGCTAAACCTTGAAATTCAAAAAGAACACCAAATCTCATATGAATATTCAAACAACTTCAACAAATTAAAACTAGGCATTCTTTTAGATAATTACTTTAATTATAATGAAAAAGACACCTCGCTACCTCTTCTTTCTAGCGCTTACCCATCTCTTCCTTACGGAACATATTCAAACGAATATAATAAGGTTAATCAAACTCTCCTAAAAAACCATCTAAAAAATAATCTAACCTTATCATACACAAGCCTCAATAACTATGCCTTATGCCCATTCAAATTCTATATAAAACACATATTAAAACTAGAGCCATATGAAGAAACATTTCCTTTATTAATCGGTAATCTCTTTCACAATACTTTATCTCGCCTATACGATGAAAACTTCGACTTAGAAAAAGAATACTATGGATATCTAAAAGACAAATCATTAACTCCAAAAGAAAGCTTCTACATAGATAAACTATATCAAACCCTAAAACAAGATATCGACATCATCAAATGGCAAGAAACTCATAGCAAGTACAAACACCACCTCACCGAAAAACCAGTTAAAATAGATAAATCAAAAGACATAAACATCACCTTCACAGGTATTATTGATAAAATAAATTACTTTGAAGAAAATAACCAAATAAATGCTATCATCATCGACTATAAAACCGGTGAAGTCTCATCAACCTTAGATGACATAAACTATGGATTAAATATGCAGCTCCCAACCTATATTTACCTAGTTCAAAAAGGCCTAGGACCAAATTACACCATTAATGGATTTTATCTTCAAAAAGTACTCACCCCTCAAACCCTTGATAGTAAAGATGCAGATAAAGACACCAAAAACAACCTAAAACTACAAGGTTATACCATCAATAATGAAGATACCATCAGTAAAATTGATGATACATACCAAAATAGTGAAATCATCAGCTCCATGAAAACAACTCAAAAAGGTTTCTATGCCTATGCCAAAGTAATTGATAAAAATGGTATTAATAAATTAGTAAATATTGTAGATAACAACATCAGTGCTACTATAGAAAAAATCTTAAATGCCGACTTCAAAATTGAACCCAAAAGAATTGATAATAAAAACATCAGCTGTAAATTTTGCCCATTCAAAGATATTTGCTATGTCAAAGAAACCGACATAAAAGACTTAAAAGAAACTAAATTCAAAGACATAATAGGAGGTGAAGAAAGTGCCTAAATGGACCAAAGAACAAGAAGAAGCCATCAATCAGTCCGGTCAAAACATTATCGTCTCAGCTGGAGCTGGTTCAGGAAAAACCGCTGTCTTATCCGAAAGAGTAATCACTAAATTAACAAAAGGAATCAGCTTAGATAACCTTTTAATCCTAACATTTACTAATGCCGCCGCTGCCGAAATGAAAGAACGTATTCGAAAAAAAATCATCGAAGCAGACCTCAAAGATGAACTTGCTAAAGTCGACACCGCCGACATCACCACCTTTGATGCCTATGCCCTAGGTCTTGTCAAAAAATATAGCCATTATCTAAATATCTCTAGCGACTTATCTATTGTCGATAGCTCTATCATGTCCTTAGAAAAGAAGCACATCATAAATAATATCTTTGATGAATACTATCAAAATAAAAATCCAAAATTTCTAAAACTAATCAGCGACTTCACCTTAAAAGATGATAACAAAATAATTAAAAATATTCTAAAACTAAATGAAAGTCTAGACAACCTATATAATAAAGATGAATATTTAAAAACATATATAAAAAATTACTTTAACGAAACTCAAATAAATAATTACATCCAAGACTATCTAAACCTTTTAAACACCAAACAAAAAAGTATCAAAAACACTATTCATAGCCTAAGCTACTATACCGATGGCACATACATAGAAAAACTAGAAACCACATTAACTAATCTAATAAATGCCAAAACTTATGAAGAAATAAAATTGTCCATTCCAGATAGACTTCCAAATCTTCCAAGAGGAAGTGAAGAAGAAACAAAATCCATAAAACAAGAACTATCAGCACTAATCAAAGAAATAAAAGAGCTAACAAAATATAAAGATATAGACTTTATTAAGGAAACTATCAATCAAACTAAAAACTATACCGAAATAATCATTGATATCATCCTAAAACTAGATAAAAAACTAACTAAATTCAAACAAGAAAAAAACGTCTATGAATTTATTGATATTGCAAGAATTGCCATAAACCTATTAAAAGAAAATAAAGAAATAAGAGAAACCTTAAAAGAAAAATATCATGAAATCCTAATCGATGAATACCAAGACACCAATGACATTCAAGAAACATTTATCTCATACATTGAAAAAAACAATGTTTATATGGTTGGCGACATTAAACAGTCAATTTACCGTTTTAGACACACAAATCCAGAACTATTCAAAACTAAATATGAAAACTATAGTGCTAATAAAGGTGGACTAAAAATTGACCTAAACAAAAACTTCCGTTCAAGAGATGAAGTCTTAAACAACATCAATGAAATGTTCAACCAAATAATGGACTCAGACATTGGTGGTGCCGATTACATAACAAGTCATCAAATGATTTTTGGAAACACCGCTTATAATGAAATCCATAAAGAAAACTATCACATGGAAATATTAAATTACGAAACACCTGAAGATAAAACATACTCTAAAGATGAAATCGAAATATTCACCATTGCTAAAGACATTCAAACAAAAATCCAAAATAAATATCAAATCATGGATAAAGACACCAATAAAGCAAAAGAATTAGAATACAAAGACTGTGCTATCCTAATTGATAGATCATCTAAATTTGAACTCTATAAAAAAATATTTGAATACCTAAACATTCCGATAACCATATATCGTGATAAAGCTATCAATAACTCTGATGAAATTATAATATTTAAACATATATATAACTTAATTTTATCAAATAAAATAGATACTAACTTCAAATACTCATTCACTTCACTAGCTAGAAGCTACCTATTCCAAATGTCAGATAACGAAATATTAACCCACTTAAACAATAATGATTATAAAGAAACAGATATATGGGAAAAGTGTCAAATCCTAAAACAAAACCTAGATGAACAAACCAACGAAACCTTAATAAGAAAAATTATTGATACCTTTAACCTATACGAAAAAATGATCACCATCGGCGACATAAACTCAAGAATAACCATTATCGACTCCTTAATAAAAGTAGCCATAAACTGTGATAAATTGGGTTACGAAATAAAAGACTTTTACGAATACTTAAACGAAGTCTTAGAAGATGGCCTAGATATCAAACTTGCCCTCAACAAAGAAGACTCTAACTCTGTCAAAATCATGACCATCCATGCCTCTAAAGGCCTAGAATTTCCTATATGTTACTTTAGTTCCCTCAGTAAGAAATTCAACATTGATGACCTTAAAAACCTATTTTACTTCTCAGATAAATATGGATTCATCATTCCTTATTTTGATAACTCACCAAAAAGCACCATTTTAAAAACCTTATTAAAAAATAACTACATGAAAGAAGAAATCTCAGAACGTATAAGATTATTTTATGTCGCTTTAACTAGAGCCAGGGAAAAAATGATTTTAGTAACCAATATGGAAGAAGGAATAACAGTCAAAGAAAACGGTGTAGTGGATGATAGTATAAGATTAAAATACCTATCATTTCAAAACATCTTAAATTCCATCTATAAATCATTAGAAAAATATAAAAAAGATATAGACTTATCCACCATAAATCTCACAAAGGATTATAATCTATCTAAAAAAGCCACTAGCAAACAAGACTTTTCCACCGCAAAACCATTAAACATAAACGAACTAAATATAAAGAAAGAAGAATTATCTAAAACACATTTTTCAAAAACCACCCATAATCTATACTCCAAAGAAGAAAAAACAAACATCGAACTTGGTCTTAAAATGCACAGTATACTCGAAAACATCAATTTCCAAAATCCTAACCTAGAAAACCTCACACCTTTTGAACAAAGAAAAATAACATCATTCATAAACTCAGGTATTTTAAAGGGCACCAAACAAACATATAAAGAATATGAATTCATTTATGAAGAAAACAAAGAAGAATATCATGGAATTATTGACCTTCTTCTAATTAAAGAAAATGAAAACATCATCGTAGATTACAAATTAAAACACACCACAGATGAAGCATATTTAAACCAATTAAATGGTTACAAAAAATATATCGAAACAATAACAAACAAACCAACCAAAATATATCTATACTCTATATTGGATGAAAGACTAATAAACTTAAATGAAAAAGCTCTCATAAATTAACATGAGAGTTTTTAATGTATTTTTAACATAAAATTATTCATAATAACTATAAGGAGTGTTAAAAAATGACTAAAAAAGATAAAAGAAAAATCGTTCAAATGATCTTGCATCAAAACTTAGAAAAAGATGAAAAAGAAGATATAATAGATTTATTAGCAGATAGTTCAATAGCCATCGATGTAGATAAAGAAGAAGAAAGAAATTTAACCTTCTCAGAAAAAGCTGCCGATAAAATATCTGAAATTGCCGGTAGCTGGACATTTATATTTATATCCATAGTTTTCTTAATTGGTTGGATGATTATCAACACCTTTATTTTAAAAGATAAAGAAGTAGATCCATATCCATACATTTTACTAAACTTAATATTATCATGTATCTCAGCACTGCAAGCCCCAATAATTATGATGAGTCAAAATAGAGCCTCAAAAAAAGATAGTTTAAGAAATCAAAATGACTATAAAATAGATTTAAAAAGTGAATTATTACTAGAAGACTTACACCACAAAGTAGAAGTATTAATAAATAATCAAAATAGATTATTAAACATTTTAGATAAAGCCATAACTGAAGAGGAAAATAATTGAAATAAAAATATGTATATGATAAACTGATATATAGGTGATGATATTATGTTAAAAGAATGTAGATATCTAGATTCAGAAAAAATTATAAATCTAACATTATTTCTTACAATAGAAAATGAAAATAGATATATAATTGATTGCTATGATATTGCCAGATTTTTAAAAATAATTACTGAAAATTTAAAAAAGCAAAATTTAGATATCATAGAAGGCAGGGAACCAATTTGCCAAAATGATAATTTTGAAATATATAATGATGAAGAAAGTGAATCAACATATTATTTATTATATCCTTGGCTTGACATAAAAGCATTCGCAACTTCTTTCGCAGGAACTTTATCAAATGAAGTTATAAAAGCTTGCTATCAAGATAATTTATATCAAAACTTACCTCCTAGAAGTGATGAAGATTTAGAAAAATTAAACCAAATATATCAAAAATTTATAGATAAAAAAGAAGAAGAAAATACCCAACAATCTGAATTTTATAATTATCGAAAAAAACAAATTATAAAGCAAAGACAAAGAATAAATATGAGTAAGCAAAAGCAATAACTAATTTATTCTTTTTTCTTGCTATAAAATTTTAAGTAGTATATAATTATAATAAAGGAGAGTGAATAATAATGGGTTTAATAAAAGCCGTAACAAGTTCAGTATCATCTGGATTTGGAGATCAATTTAAAGAATTTATTGACTGCCCAGAAGTAGCGGGCAATGTCTTAATTCAAAGAGGAAGGGTTAACCATGGTGATGGTAACAAAAATCCTAGTGAAGGAATAATTACTAAAGGAAGCCAAATAGTCGTTCCAGAAGGAATGGCAATGATGATTGTCGATAATGGTGCAATTGCTGACTTTTCAGCTGAACCAGGAATATATACCTACGAACAAAGCAGTGAACCAACAGTTTTTGATGGTGGTTTCTTCAAAGGTATTAAAGATACAATTAAAACAATAGGAAGACGTATTACTTATGGTGGACAGCCAGCCCACGATCAAAGAGTGTATTATGTTAATACTAAAGTAATGATGGGTAATAAATTTGGTAGTCCTCAGCCAAAAAAAATAACCGATGAAAAATATGGAACACTAGAAGTTACATTCTTCGGTGAGTATGCAGTTAGGGTAATAGATCCAGCTTTATTAGTTGCTGAAGTAATTGGTACTAATCCAAAAGACACAATTACTTATGATGAAGTAGTTGGCAGTCAACTAAAAGCAAAATTTGTAGAAAAAGTAACTGTAGCCATTTCAAATGTAATGAGAAATAAAAAAGTTTCATTTGGAGATATGGGACTTTATGGTAGCGACATTTCAGATGAAATGAATAAATGTTTAGATGATTCATGGAAAAAACAATATGGTTTAGAAATTACCGATGTTGCCATGGGTGATATAAACTTAACTGAAGAATCTATGAAGAGAGTATCACGTATTGATGATGCAAAAATATTCTCAGATCCAAGCATGCAATCAGGTTTAATGGCAAGTGCCTCTGCACAGGCTATGGAAAATGCAGCAGCTAATGAAGGCGGATCAATGATGGGCTTCATGGGAATGGGTATGGCTAACCAAGCTGGAGCAACGATGATAAATGCGGTTAATCAAAATATGCAAGCTCAAAATGCTCAACCTATGCAACCTGGGGCTCCAGTAGCAGGCGCAGTTGCTGGTGCTGCCGTTCAAACTGATAATGCAAACACCAATCAAACACCAAAATTCTGTAGTAACTGTGGAGCTAAATTAACTGGAAAATTCTGTAGTAATTGTGGTAAGGAAGCTAAATAATGAATGAAATATTAAAATATGATCCAGAATTTACCGAAAGTAAATTTAAAACATATGTCGATAATGTCTTCATTCAACTTCATATGGCGGTTGTCACTAAAGAGCTAGAAAATGTCAAACATTTTGTATCAGATGAAGTATATAATGAATATAAACAAATAGTAGACAATTTAGAAAAAAAACATTTAATTCAGATGTATGATGAAATAAATGTAGCTCAAACTGATATTTTAGGTTATAAAGTAACTAATACAAATATGATTATCGAAGTAAATCTTATCTCTAGATACTTAGATTATCTTATGGATGAAGAAGGAAATTATGTTAGTGGAAACACTAATGTTAGAAGTGAAAAAAATAATCATTTAACATTTACTAAAAAAATAAATTATAAAGAATCTGAAGCAGTTAGAAAATGTCCAGGATGCGGAGCTTCTATCGATGTAAATGCTGGTGGTAAATGTGCTTACTGCGGAACCATTTATAATTTAGAAGATAAAGATTGGGTTTTAACTTCTATAGAAACAAGATAAAGGAGTAAACATATGAATAAAAAGGTTAAAAATATTTTAATAATTGTTATTGCTGCTCTTGTTTTGATGATACCATTTTATCACCCAGAAGCTGATTCCGGCTTTGATGGAAGTTATTCTGGTGGAAGCTCTTCAGGAGGTTTTTCATCAGGTTCTAGTTGGGGTGGATATAGTGGATCATATTATGGTGGTTACCATAGTGGAAGTGGAAGTTCTGATCCAGAAGCACTTATAATAGCTTTAGGAATTATGCTAGTGGTAGTTGCAATTATTATTACAAGTTCAAAAAAATACACAAAATCAATGCCAACAACCGCATTAAAAAACATACCACCATATAATCCAGAAAAGTTAAAAGAGTATCTTCCAGATTTTGATCCATTTGAATTTAAAAATCAAACATATGAAATATATAAGAAGATACAAGTTGCTTGGATGAATTTCGACTATGATAGTATGAGACAGTGTGTAACTGATGAAATGTTTAACATGTATAAATCACAATTAACAACTCTATCAGTAAAAAAACAAACCAACATTATGAAAGACTTTAATTTACTAAGCTTCAATATAGTTGGTATGGAAGTTAAGGATAATATTGTTTCATTAACTGTAACCATGGGTATCGAATGTTATGACTATATAACTGATAAAAATAATAAAGTAGTAAGAGGAACAGACAAACGAAAAGTAATCTATAATTATGCCATGACCTTTAATAAAGGAATAAGTGATAAACCGAATAAATGTCCAAACTGTGGTGCACCTTTAGAAAATGTCAATTCAAGTGTTTGCCCATATTGTGACTCAACAATCATTGGTGAAAACTACGACTGGATTTTAGCTAAAAAACAAGTATTATCACAAAGATACAAATAAGGAAGCGAATTAATCGTTTCCTTATTTTATTATAAATTTATCATTTTTAACATCAATAGTAATTTCAGAATTAAACTTAACATCTTCATTGATAATAGCTTTCGCAATTAATGTTTCAATATTCCTACTTACATAACGTTTAATTGGTCTAGCACCATATTTTTCATCGTAAGAATTATTAATAATAAATTCTTTTGCCTTATCAGTTACATTAATAGTTAATTTTTTATCACGTAATCTGTATTCGATTTCAGAAATAATTTTATCCAAAATTTGATGTACAACATCTTTAGATAATGAATTAAATACAATAATCTCATCAATACGGTTAATAAATTCAGGTTTAAATGTTCTTCTAAGTTCCTCCATAACCATTTTTTCACTATCTTCATGACCTTCTAGTATATAATCACTACCTAAATTAGAAGTCATAATGATAATTGTATTTTTAAAGTCAACTGTTCTACCCTGTGAATCGGTAATTCGGCCATCATCTAATATTTGAAGTAATATATTAAATACATCTTTATGAGCTTTTTCAATCTCATCAAATAAGATAATACTATATGGATTTCTTCTGACAGCCTCAGTTAATTGTCCGCCATCATCATATCCAACATATCCTGGAGGAGAGCCAATTAATCTCGCAACTGAATGTGGCTCCATATATTCACTCATATCAATTCTGACCATGTGTCTTTCATCATCAAACAATTCATAAGCTAAAGCTTTAGCAACCTCAGTTTTACCAACACCAGTAGGACCTAAAAATATAAATGAACCAATTGGTCTATTTGGATCTTTAATACCAGCTCTAGCTCTAATAATAGCTTCACTTACTAAATGTAAAGCATTATCTTGTCCCTTAACTCTCTTTTTCAAATTATCTTCCAAATGAAGTAATTTATCTCTTTCCGTACCAACTAATTTACTAATTGGAATGTTAGTCCATTTCGCAATAATAGCCGCAATAGATTCATCATCAACCACATCACTTAAAATAGAATTCTTATTATTTTTCTTTAATTCATCTAATTCTTTTTCTAAAGCCGGAATAACACCATGACGAAGTCTTGCAGCAGTTTCTAAATCATATTTAGATTCTGCATACTCCAAATCTCTATTAGCATTTTCGATTTCTTCTTTTTTATGATTAATAGCTGAATTAATCTCTTTCTCATGTTCCCAAGCTTCTCTTAAATCTTTCTCCTTAGCTTTTAAATCAATTAATTTATCATCTATTTCCTTAATCCTATTTTTAGAAAATTCATCTTTTTCCTTCTTCAAAGCTTGTTTTTCAACTTCTAACTGCATAATTTTTCTAGTTAAAGTATCAAGTGAAGTAGGAACAGATTCTAATTGAACCTTAATAGTCGCACATGCCTCATCGACCAAATCGATAGCTTTATCTGGTAAGAATCTATCAGTAATATATCTATCAGATAAATTAGCTGCTGCCACTAGTGCTCTATCTTTAATAGTAACTCCATGGTAAACCTCAAAGCGAGATTTCAAACCACGAAGAATAGTGATTGTATCAAGAACTGTAGGTTCAGATACTAATACTTTTTGAAAACGTCTTTCCAAAGCTCCATCTTTTTCGATATATTTACGGTATTCATTTAATGTAGTAGCACCAATACAGTGAATCTCGCCACGAGCAAGCATTGGTTTAAGCATATTACCAGCATCCATTGCGCCTTCCAAAGCGCCCGCCCCAACAATCATATGAATTTCATCTATAAACATAATAATTTCGCCATCAGAATTTTTAACTTCTTTTAATACTGCTTTTAATCTATCTTCAAACTCACCACGATATTTAGCACCAGCAATCAAAGAACCCATATCGAGTTCCCAAATACGTTTATCTTTCAAACTATTAGGAACATCGCCTTTAATAATTCTTTGCGCTAAACCTTCCACAATCGCAGTTTTACCAACACCAGGTTCACCAATTAAAACCGGATTGTTTTTAGTCTTACGAGATAAAATACGAGAAATACTACGAATCTCATCATCACGGCCAATAACCGGATCAACTTTACCATCTTTTACCGCAGCTGTAATATCTCTACCATATTTCTCTAAAACATTTTGTAATCCCTCTTGGTATGCTTGTTGTTCGTTCATATTTATAACCTCCTTTACATTAAAATTAATCTTTAAAAAAGATTACAATATAACTATATCACACTCGTTAGCACTTGTCAATAGAGAGTGCTAAAAATATAGACACTAAATAATATTTGTGTTATACTTTAATAGTACAAAAAAGGAGGAGTAAATAGTGTCAAAATCTAAAAAAATAACAAAAAAAATTGATTCTTTTATTTCAAAATTAGATAATAGAACTATTGTAATTATTGCTTTTATTGCGGTTATAGGTGGATTATTATTAATATCATATGATTATTTAAAAGGAAAAAAAGATATGGCATATCAAAAGGTCAGTATATCTTTATATAGTGAAGTTAATAACAAAACCCAAGACAATACTCCTCAAAATATAGAAGCATCAGAAGAAGACCCTTATGTACCAACCCCAAATCCAAATGGATATCTTGGAATATTAACGATAGATAAAATTAACTTACAACAAGGTTTTTATGATAAAAACAACGAACACAACAATGTCAGTGAAAATTTAACTTTCCTTTCACCATCTAATTATCCAGATGAAAAAAATGGGAATGTTATTTTAGTTGCCCATTCTGGTGTTACAAGAATAGCCTATTTTAGAAATTTATATCAATTAAAAGTAGGTGACACGGCAAAAATAGAATATAAAGGACATTTATATACCTATAAAATAGATAATATTTATAATGAAACAAAAGATGGTAATGTAACAATATATAGAGATACAACAAAACAAACATTAACAATGATTACATGTACAAAAAACGATAACACCAAACAAACAATTTATATTGCATATTTAGAAAGTGTTAAATAATGCTTTCTATCGGGAAATAGCTTAGCTTGGTAAAGCGCTACGTTCGGGA
>CALVRN010000012.1 GCA_944358675.1 uncultured Bacilli bacterium
TTAAAACTCCAAAAAGCTTTATAAAATAAGCCTTAAGGAGTTTTTTTGCTTTTAAAACTGTCAAATTCAGGATTATATTAAAAAAGACTTTAAAAGTCAATAAAATTATATGTTTTTATATGTTTTTTCATACATTTTATTGACTTTAATTTAACAAATTTACAAATCATTGATAACTTTTCAAATATATTACCTTTTTAATCTAATATAACACATCTTTCAAATATAATCCTTCCGGATTAGCAGTTTTACCCGCTTTTCTTCTGTCTTCAGCTTTTAATATGTCAATTATATCTTCACTCTTACGTTTTCCTTCACCAATCTCAATTAATGTACCTATCATATTTCTAACTTGATAACGCATAAAACCGGTTCCCAAAAAACTTAAAGTTATTTTATTCACATTCTTAAGTTCTCTAGTTAATCTAGTTTGTACAATAGTCCTAACATAATCTTCCTTTTCATCATCTGTTTTCGTAAATGATTTAAAATTATGTGTACCTTCTAAATATTTTAAAGCCCTCTCCATCTCAACTACATCTAATTTCTTATTATACTGATATATATAATCCTTTTCTATTGGATTATACTCTCCCATATTAATTATATAAATATATTCTTTAGCTTTAACATTAAATCTCGCATGAAAATCATCAGCTACTATCTCTACATTCTTAATATAAATATCATCAGGCAGTAAACTATTTAACCCATCTTTCAATTTTTCTGGTGTTATATGTTTAATATCTAAATCAAAATGAGCTTTTTGATTATAAGCATGAACCCCTGCATCTGTTCTACCAGAAGCATGCACACTAACCTTCTTATGTCCATTAATAGTTTTCAAAGCTTTTTCTAATTCCCCTTGTACAGTTTTTTCTTTAGGTTGTTTTTGGTAACCCTTATATTTAGAGCCATCATAAGCAAAAGTTATCAAGTATCTCATAATATTCCTCCTACTACAAAAATATTATATTTAATTCGCACTTACATTATTGTAACACAAATAAGTAATATTCGCACATTTATCATTTAACAAATCTATATATATCTTTCATCAAATCATTTATATCATCACGGTAACCTAAATTAATACCTTTAGTATTCTTAACTAAATTAGTAAATTTCACAATTTCTGGTTCCAATATATTAGCCTTACTCAGTAATTCATGATTAGTAAATAAATCGAATTTATTACCTTGAAAAACAATCTTACCATTTTTAAGCCCAATAACCTCATCCGCAAGTTCTAAAACAACATTTGTATCACTAGAAGCAATAACAAATGTCTTACCATATTTTAATTTCATCATTCTAAATAATTTTACTATCTTTTTTTTACTAGAATAATCTAAGTTCATAAATGGTTCATCTAAAATATATAACTTAGGATTACATACTAACACACATGCAATCGCAACTTTTTTTTGCTCACCTTTACTTATCTCAAACGGTGAACGATTTAAAAAACTTCTATCAAGACCAACCATTTTTAAAGCGCTAACTATCTTTTTATCATAATCACATTTTATTTTTTTCTTCTTTAATTCATATAAAATCTCATCATAAATAGTATTACAAAAAAAATAATTTTCAGGATTTTGTTTTAAAAAACCAATACTTTTAACAATTTCACCGCTATAAGAAATATCCCCATTAATTAAAGAAAGTAATGAACTTTTACCACTACCACTTTCACCAACAATAAATGTAATTTTCTTTTCATTTATATTAAAAGATAAATCATCAGTACTTGCCTCTTTAAACATTATTGCCATAAATCATCCACCAATTTCTTTTCATCAAAATAAATCTTATCAATCAAATCATAAAACTTAAGTTTATCCGATAAACTAACCACAAATGGTAGTTCTAAATCATATTGTTCAAAAACTTCAGCATTTTCCAAAACTTTTCTTTTAGAACTTTTTAAAAGTACTTTACCGTCCCCAATAATTATAATACTATCCGCATAAAGCAGCTCTTCAGAATCATTAGTAAAACTAATGATTGTTATTTTTTCTTTCTTACCAAATCTTCTTAACTTTTTTAAAACATCCTTTTTTAATTTATTATCAAACCCCTCAAAAAAATTATCTAAAATTAATAATTTTTCTTTTTTTATTAAATAGCTACCCAAAACAACTAATTTTTTTTCAATAAAAGAAAGTGAATTAAAACCCCTATCTAAACATTTACTAAAATTAAATTCAACAGAAATATTAAATATTTTATTTCTAATTTCACTTTTCTTTAAACCGCTAGCCTCTTTAATTAATATATTCATAACTAAATCATAGCTATCATATTCAGATATATCATCGATAAACACCACATTGTTACCTTTAAATGGTTTGTTAAAAAATAAAATATCACCGTTATATTTCAAATTTCCAGACAATATATGTGCGAGAGTTGTTTTGCCACTACCATTTTTGCCTAAAACAGTTGTAAAACAACCTTCTGATATGCTTAAATTCAAATTATCAAAAACTTCAATATTTCCATAACTAAAACTCAAATTTTTAATATCAATCGCCTGCATACCACTTCACCACAAAAATTATTATAGTATAAATAAAAATAATTTACAATGAAAAATAATCAAACATTTATGTTAATTTTTAACATTTTTATATATATCTATCATTACTGGCAAAGTTTTCATTATAGCCAAAGTATTATCTTCAATAATTTTTGAATAAACCATTCTAAACTTATCAGAACTATCCTCCAAATTTAAATCCATAAACTGAGATAAAGGTGTAGCCCTAACACCTCCAAGTTCAATTAATAAAGTTACTGGAAATAAACTTTTTAATTTAGAATCCATTGTCGTATAAATCTCCATTTCATCTAATTTATACCCAGTTTCATCCGCATAAACTTTTGCTACATCATAATTATCTTTTCGCATCTCCTTAGTTAAATTAACCCAAGGATTATCTTCTTTATCTTTACCTAAATAATAAACTATGTTCCCGCAACTATGATAAATAAATGAACCAATAAAATCATAATTCTCACTTATTTCATTATAAAAATTAAATAATGCTTCATTTTCCTTTTCAATCTCACCTTTTTTACTAAAATAAGGACATCCTAAAGGGCCTAATTTATCTCTCCTAATATTATTTAAATGAAGCGAAGCATATATTTTTTCTCCATTTTCAACCCTTTTAATTAAACTACTATTTTCAATATTACTATTTAAATCAACACCCCTACCATTACTAGACCAATTTATCATACATCCAATAGGTAAATTATTGTCTTTAAATAATTTATTCAAATAATTCTTAAGTAATTTATGTCTATCATCTAATATATTAGGAGTCGCATACCTAAACATCATTTGCTGTAACTTACAATCTCTATCACCATATTTACTTGCATATTCTCCTTCAATATAACTATTTCTATAATATGTTAAACAGTAAGTCTGTTCTTCTTCATCACTAATACTTCTTGGAATAAGTGACCTAATCGCACTAGTCACAATAATTGTTCCTTCAGGATTAACAATTGGAATAAAGTGAATAGTATATAAATTATCATCAATATTTATCTCTTTATTACAAAGTTTTTCCATAAATCTAATCACAAACACATTACTAATTAATTCACTACTATGTGTACCACCAGTAATAATCACATGATATTTGCCATGGCCATATACAAAATGATCGATTGGATAACCAAAATAAGTATAACCTATTGGTTTTTCCCTTTTAATAACATTACTATCAAGCCCATCTAAAATTTCATTCATCTCATCATAATCTAATATTTTACCCATAACTATCACTCCTACATTATAACATACGCAAAATAAAAAGTTAAATCACTAAAGATTTAACTACGTTTACCATTTTGAATCTTATAACTAATTTTTAAAAGCAATTTTCTAGGCACAAATCTTGTTAAAAATATTCCCATCTTCATCTTAAATCCAGGTATAATAATCAATTTTTCATCAAACATTTTCTTAATACCATACCTAGCCACATCTATGCTTTCCATTCCCTTAATTGAAAAATGTACTCTAGCTACTTTATTAAATTCTGTATTAACAGGTCCCGGACATAAAACACTAATAGATACATTACTACCATCTTTCTTTAATTCTTCATAAATAGCCGATGACAAACTAACCACATAATTTTTTGTCGCATAATAACTCGCCATAAGTGGACCAGCCATAAACCCAGCCGAAGATGCTACATTTAATATATATCCTCTATCCTTCTTCTTAAATTCCTTTAAAAATAATTTAGTAAGAGTGTGCAAAGACTTAATATTTAAATCTATCATATCAAGTTCTTTATCAATATTAGTATCACAAAATTCACCAAACACCCCAAAACCCGCATTATTAATTAAAATATCAATATCTTCTTTTTTAACTTCATTATAAAGTTCCATACAATTAAATGTACTAGATATATCTTTAACAATATATGTTGCTTTATCACCTAACTCTTTAGCTAATTTTTCAAGTCTTGTTTTTCTTCTAGCCACAAGTATTACTTCATACCCTTCCTCAACTAATACTCTAGCCATATCAGCTCCAATTCCAGAGCTAGCTCCTGTTATTAATGCCTTCATGTAAATCACCTTAAAAACATTATATAATAAGCTTAAAACAAAGTAAATGTTTTTTAACTTTTCTTAAATATTATTCAGAATGTTTACGAATAAAATCTGCTAGTCCTAAAGAAGATGCATATAGGAAACCAGCGGTTGCAATAAAATCAATAACTTCTGATATCTCACCTGGTTGATAATAATCAATATCTATATCATCTAAATCTTCTATATCTGTATTATTAGATATAATCTCTGTAAAATATGGATTTATCTCTTTTATTTCCTCTAAAATTTCTAAAGCTTTTTTATTATCTCCAAGTTTATAATATAAACAAAGTTTAGAAGCTAAAAACGATAAACTATTATCCTCTTTATATTTTTTTATAAGTTTATTGAATCCCTTTTCATCTTCAAAATAAGCCTCAACCGCAGCTAATAAATACCTTGCTCCTAAATTATCATTCTCATTTAATTTAATCATTTGCTCTAAAACATTGCGAGCTATTCCCATCTTTCCATATTGTATAAGAACCATCGCCTTATTTTCTAAAGCACGCATATAAGGCCGTGTTTGCCACATAGTATAAAATTCACCAACATTGTCAAAATAACCCTCTTTTTTTAATCTTTTTTCCTCAGATTCTATAATTTTGTCTAATTCTTCTAAAACATCCTCACCAGTATATTCATAAGGTATTAAAAATAATTTGGGATCAATATAAGTCGGATCAAGTTTTGAAGCTTCTTTAGCAAGTTTAATAGCTTTCTTTTCACTAGTTGCATTAAGTGCTTCATCAAATTTAGCCATTGCTTTATCTAATTTTGTTTCGGGAATATCTAAAGTACCACTATTATATTGATTAATAAATTCTTTAATAAGTGCATCCATATCCTTTTGACTAGCATTTTTATCTTTCATAAAAGTATCCAATTTACTATAAATTTTTTCAAAATCCTTCTGCACTAACACACACCTCTTTCTATAATCAGATTATCATATTTTATATATAAACACAAGTAATTTATACCAATTGACATAACTAATAAATAATATTAATATAATATTAAAGAAAGGATAATCAATATGAACCAATATCAAAACCCAATTGAATTATTTCATACAATACTTAATAATCCTAGGATTATTAATTCTTTGCCAAAAAAATTAATTTCAGACATTGATTTCATTGAAAAATACTATATCATTTTAGGAGAAGAAATAAAATTATATATTCCAAACAAAACCTATGAAACTCTAAAGCACCGTGAAGTCATCTTAAAAAACAAACAAAAAAAACAATTAGAAAATAAACCCAATATTACTTTAGAAAATGAAATAAAAATATTACACAATATTTTAACAGATCCCAAGTTTATCGAAAACTTACCAACAAATGAAAAATATTCTAATGATTTTTTAGAATTTATCTATTTAATATGGGGTGATGAAATTAAGCCATATATTCCATATGAAATGTTTGAAGAAATAAAAAACGAAGTACTAATGCATAAATATCATCAAGATTATGATCAAAATAGAGAACAGTGGGCCAAAGAAGAACATCAAAAAGTATTAAAAAAGATTGCTAGCAAAAATTAGCAATCTTTTTATCTACTTCTTCCAATATTATCATGTTTGAAATCTTTAATACTACTTTCAAATTTTTGAGTTTGCTCATCCGACATTTTCAAAAATCCCTCATAAATATTTCCAATAGTATCACTTAATTCTTTATCCATTTTTAATTTAGTAATAAAATTTTGAATTTGCATCAACTCATCCAAAGAAAAGCCTTTTAAAGAACTCATAATTTCATTACGAGCAATTGTCTTCTTACCTAAACCTCTAGTACGTTTTTTAACTTTTTTAGAAGTACTTGGAACTATAATTTTAGGTTCTTCAGCAGGTTTCATAGTTTCTAAAGGACTTTCTAAATCTTCCGTTATAATAGGCTCCTCCTTATCAGGAACCTCTTCATATTTAACCAAAGCTTGTAATTCTTCATCAGATGGAAATAACATCTCAACCTCATCAGAATCTTCAACAACTTCTTTATTTAAAATATTCATTATATCATTTAAAATAATCTCACTATCCAAAAGTATTTCTTGTTTTCGCTCTGGATCATTCATTGCTTTTCTAAGATCTTCAATATGTTTCCTAGACACAGATAATCTTCTTTTTAAATTACTATTTATCTTTTTCTCCCAATCTGCTTTCTTAATATCTAATCCTATAACACAAAGTATATTTCCTTTAAGCTTAGTCGTAAATATTCTTACCTGAAATCCTTTAAATTCTAAAATCTTTTGAGAATAATCGGAACCAGAGTAATATTTAAACTTAGTACTATCACTCATATCAACCCCATTTAAAATACCTTCTAAGGTACTCTTTACTTCACCATAAGCTTCTTTAGGAACAGCATCTAAATCAACCTTAAAATATGGATTACCAGCTGGAGTTTTTGCAAATACAACTTTATGTCCATTACTATTATGGATACGTTCAGATTGAACATCTAAATAATTAACACAAATATAATATTTCTTAAGTAACTCTAAAATATCATCTTTTAATTCATTTTTATCATTTTCATTATTTAATCTTCTTAAAATATTAACGTTTTCCGCCAAAACTTCACAAATTTTACTCATAACAAGATCAACATTATAAAGATTAAAGCTAGGAAGCACTTCTCTTACTTTTTCTAAAGGAGTATTTTCAATCCTATTAACATAAGCCTTAATTTCTTCTTCTGTCATACTACCACCATTATATTTATATCATTAAAATTACATAAAGTCAAAAAAAGAATGCTTATTTAGCATCCTCTTCTACTAAAGATAAAACAACCATTAAAGCGTCGTCTCCTCTTCTTTCATCAATTTTAGAAATTCTAGTATATCCGCCGTTTCTTTTCGCATAGCGAAGAGCTAACTCATCAAATACTTTTTTAACAGTATCTTTATCGTTGTGTAAGAAAGCTAAAGCTTTTCTTCTTGCAACTAAAGATCCATCTTTACCATAAGAAATCATCTTATCGACAAACTTACGAACTTCTTTAGCTCTAGTCTCAGTAGTAACAACTTTCTCGTTGTTAATAACATCTTTAGTCAAATTAGCTAGCATACTTCTTCTATGTTTATTGTCGCGTCCTAATTTTCTATAAGCCATTAATTTCCTCCTAACTAATCTTCATCACGGAATTTAAGACCCATATCTTTAATTTTGTCCATAACTTCTTTTAAAGATTTTTTACCTAAATTACGTATCTTCATCATTTCTAATTCTGATTTTTCAGTTAAGTCTCCTAAAGTATTAATATTAGCTCTCTTTAAGCAATTATAAGCTCTAACAGAGAAGTCTAAATCATCAATAGAAGTTTCTAATTTTTTCTGTTTACTATCTTCTTGTTTAGCATTCATAATACCAGTAACATCAGCTATCTCACTTAAATTAGTAATAATATTTAAATGTTCAATTAATATTTTTGCAGCTAAAGCCATAGCCTCTTCAGGGCGAAGAGAACCATTAGTTTCAACCTCCATAATTAATTTATCATAAGAAGCATCTTGTCCAACACGCGCTTTATCAATTTCAAAATTAACTCTTTCAATAGGTGAATATAAAGCATCGATTGGAATATATCCTAAACTAGAATCAGTAATATATTTCTTATTAACTGAAGATAAATCTGCTCCACGACCATTAGCAATAATAAATTCCATATCAAGTTTTCCACCTTTAGCTAAAGTAGCAATAACTTGATCTTTGTTAATTATCTCAACATCACTATCACAAATAATATCTCCAGCAGTAACTGTTCCTTCTTCATGAGCAGATAAATGAGCAGTTTTAACTTCATCAGAATGATTTCTAATAGCTATACCTTTTAAATTTAAAATAATAGCTGTGACATCTTCGATAACACCTTCGATAGTTTGAAATTCATGCATAACACCATCAATTTTAACTGCCACAATAGCACTTCCTGGCATTGATGATAACATTACTCTACGAAGAGCATTACCAATAGTCATACCAAAACCTCTTTCCAAAGGTTCTAATTCAAACTTACCATAATTATTACTTTCTACATAATCTGTTATTTTATAATCTGGTTTTTCAAAATTCATAAAAGTCTCCTTTCCTTTTATCCACGAGGTCGTTTTGGTGGACGACATCCGTTATGTGGCATAGGTGTGACATCTGAAATTGAAGTAATCTCTAAACCAGCTGTTTGTAAAGAACGAATTGCTGTTTCTCTTCCAGAACCTAAACCTTTCGCATATACTTCAACTTTTTTCATACCCATTTCAGCAGCAGCCTTACCTGCAGCTTCAGCAGCTGTACCAGCCGCAAAAGGTGTTGATTTTTTACTACCTTTAAAGCCTACAGTACCAGCTGATGCCCAACTAATTGCATTTCCTTCTTTATCAGTAAGGGTAACAATTGTATTATTGAAAGTTGAATGAATAAAGGCTCTACCTTCTGGGACATTCTTTTTAACCTTACGTTTTCTTGCTTTATAAGCCATAATATCCTCCTTTTAAAGTTATTTCTTCTTATTTGCTATTGTTTTAGGTTTACCTTTACGAGTTCTAGCATTTCTACTAGTTCTTTGTCCTCTAACTGGTAAGCCTTTTTTATGACGAGTACCTTGATAAGAATTAATTTCCATCTTAGTCTTAATATTCATGTTTACTTCACGACGTAAATCACCTTCAGTTAAATACTTATTAACTTCATCACGAATACGTCCAAGTTCATCATTATCTAAACTTCCTGCTTTTTTATTAATATCAACATTTGCATCTTTTAAAATTTGATTAGATAAACTTCTTCCAATACCATAAATATAAGTAAGAGCGATTTCAATTCTTTTGTTATTTGGTATATCTACACCTTTAATACGTGCCATAAAAACACCTCCTATTTACCTTGTCTTTGTTTGTGCTTTGGATTATCACAAATTACCATAACTTTTCCATTTCTTCTGATAATCTTACATTTATCACACATTTTTTTTACTGATGGTTTAACTTTCATATCTATTCCTCCTACTTTGTTACTCTATAGGTTATTCGCCCACATGTTAAATCATAAGGTGATAATTCCACTTTCACTTTGTCACCTAGTAAAATACGAATACGATGTAGTCGCATTTTACCAGAAATGTGGGCTTTAATAACGTGATTGTTTTCTAGTTTTACTTTAAACCCGCCACCAGGCAAGATTTCTTCAACTATACCTTCTACTTCAATGACATCTTCTTTAGCCATCTTATCACCTCCTGGTTAATATTTCATGCCCATCTTTCGTAACTAATACTGTGTGTTCAAAATGTGCGGACGGTTTGCCATCGGCAGTAATAATTGTCCAATCATCATCCAAAATATAAATTTTTCTAGTTCCTAAATTAAGCATTGGCTCAACAGCTATAACCATACCTTCCTTAAGTACCGGACCAGTATGTCTAGCTCCATAATTTGGAACATCTGGATCTTCATGAACATCGTTGCCAACACCATGACCAACGAGTTCTCGAACCACAGCGAGGTTATGTTCTTCTGCATATTTACTTACCGCATACCCAATATCACCAACATGACATCCATCATGAATAGCTTCCAATCCCTTATATAAAGATTTTTCAGTGTGCTCAAGCAAATATTTCTTTTTATCATCTATTTTCCCAACCGGATATGTCCAAGCTGAATCACCATGATATCCTTTATAACAAGCTCCAATATCGATAGAGATAATATCTCCTTCTTTAAGTTTTCTATCACTTGGAATACCATGAACAACTTCATCATTAATTGATGTACATATTGCAGCTGGAAAACCATCATAACCCTTAAACGATGGGGTTGCACCTCTACTTTTAATATATTCTTCGGCTAATTCATTTAATCTTTTAGTCGTAATTCCAGGTTTAATATAAGGTTTTAAATAATTATGCGTACTACCAGTAATTTCACCTGCTATACGTAAGAGTTCTATTTCTCTTTCAGATTTAATGCTTATCATTATAGCCTCCTATAATTTTTTCGATATTTTGAAAAGCCTCTTCTGCAGTAACACTACCATCTACATGATAAAGATTACCATGAGCCTCAAAATAATCAATAACTGGTTTTGTTTCCTTTAAATATGTATCATATCTATGTTCATATGTTTCTAGATTGTCATCCGTTCTCTGAATAAGTTCATGACCACAATGATCACAAACCCCAGGCACTTTAGACTTACTAGAAGGAAACAAATCATTATAAACATTACCACAGTTTAAACATACCCTTCTACCTAAAATTCGCTTCTCACCAATTTCACGAGATATATCTAAAACTATTATAACATTTTTTTTATCATTTGCTTTTTCACAAACTTCTTCATATATAGAAATTTGTGTCATATTTCTAGGAAATCCATCTAGAATAAAGCCTTCCTTACAATCAGACCTACTTAGTCTTTCTTTAAGTAATTTAGCAATTAGTCCATTATCGACAAATTCCCCATTTTCTAATTGTTTTTTAACTTTTTCATCATCAACAGAGCGAAGTAAGTCCCCAATAGAAACATGTGGAAAACCATACTTTTCATTTAACATTGATGAAAGTAAGCCTTTACCGGCGGCCGGAGCAGAAATGAATGTTATATTCATTAATACATTCTCCGGCGCTTATAACTACGGCTAATTAAACTACTTTCTAGTTGTTTATAAATTTCTAATATAACTCCAACAACAATTAATAATCCTGTTCCACCGATAGATACAGTTGATGGTAAATGAGAAACCATACTAAATATATATGGAAGTCCAGCAATAACTGCTAAAAAGATTGAACCAACAACTGTAAGTCTTATTAAAACTTTACTTACATATTTAATTGTCTCATCTCCTGGCCTAATTCCTGGTATATATCCACCAGACTTTTGCAAATTTTCAGCCATCTCCTTTGGTTTAATTACAATAAACGTATAGAAGAATGAGAAAGCAACAATAAATATTATAAATAATAAGAACCCAGTAACTGATGATAAACTAAGCCATGAATTAACAAATTTCATCATTCCTTCATTTTTAGAAAATTGAGCTATTAATGCTGGAGCTGAAATCAATGCTGAAGCAAAGATAACAGGTACAACACCAGCTGAATTTAATCTAAACGGAATATAAGTTTGCTTGTTTGAAAATACATTATCTGTCTTATTTGCATATTGAATTGGGATTCTTCGCTCAGCAAGCTGAACAAATAAAACTCCAAGTATAATAACCAAATAAAGAATAATGAATAATGCAAACTTAATAGCTCCCATAGCTCCAGCAGAAACAGTAACTAAATTTGAATAAGCTTGAGTAAACATATAAGGTGTGCTAGCCAAAATACCAGCCATAATAATCATTGAAGTACCATTACCTAAACCTTTTTTAGTAATTTCATCACCAATCCATAAAAGTAATGATGTACCAGCAGTTAACACTAATGAAACTTCTAGATATTGAGTAACTGTACCGTTTTGAATAAAGGCAAATGAAAACATATAACCTTGTACAAAAGCAAGTACAATTCCTAAAACACGAGTAATTTGGTTAATCTTATTTCTACCAGTTTGTCCTTGTTTAGCTAAATCTGCAAAATAAGGAATTATATCCATTTGTAAAAGTTGCATAATAATTGATGCTGTAATATAAGGTGTAACACCTAATGCAAAAATTGAAAAATTCTGCATAGCTCCTCCACCTAATACATTAAGTAACTCTAAAAATCCAACATTCAAATCACTATTTACACCAGGTACTACTACCGCAGTTCCAAGTTTAAACACAAAGAGCATTGCAAAAGTAAACCATACTCTTTTTCTTAAATCTTTATTTTCTGGGCTAAAAAATTGTTTTACTTTTTTAAACAATTAGATCACCTCTGCTTTTCCACCTAATTTTTCTATTTGTTCAAAAGCAGAAGCAGAGAACTTATTAGCTTTAACAGTTAATTTCTTTTCCAATTTTCCACTACCTAATACTTTAATACCATCTAAAGCATTTTTAACTAATCCCATATCTTTTAAAATCTCTGGAGTAACTTCAGCACCATTTTCAAACCTATTTAAATCTGATAAATTAATAACAGCATATACTTTTTTAAATTTAGCATTAGAGAAACCTCTCTTAGGAAGTCTTCTGAAAAGTGGTGTTTGACCACCTTCAAAACCTACTCTAACTCCTCCGCCACTACGAGAGTTTTGTCCGTTTTCACCACGGCCAGCTGTTTTACCAGTGCCGCTTCCTGGTCCACGTCCTACTCTTTTTTTAGCTTTTGTAGCATATGGATTTGGTTTTACAGTATGTAACTTCATTTTATAATTCCTCTACTTTCTTACCACGTAACTTAGCTACTTCTTCAGCAGTTTTTTGTTGCTTCAAAGCATCTAAAGTTGCATATGCCATATTAATTTTAGTGCTTGATCCAAGTGATTTAGATAAAATATCTTTAACACCAGCAAGCTCTAATACAGATCTAACAGGTCCACCAGCTTTAACTCCAGTACCTTTAGAAGCAGGTCTTAATAAAACTTTACTAGCGCCTCTTCTTCCGATAGCTTCATGTGGGATAGTATTACCACCAACGATAGCAACATTGGTAACATTTTTAGTAGCGGCTGCTACAGCCTTTTTAATAGCAGTTGGTACTTCGGCTGCTTTTCCAGAACCGATACCAACACGACCCTTACGGTCTCCAACAACTGCTGTTGCTGCGAAACGTAATTGACGACCACCTTTAGTTACCTTAGTAACTCTTCCGATGCTGATAACTTCTTCGTCAAATTGTTTTGGACGGGGTTCTCTTCTTTGTCTTTCCACTATATTTCCCTCCTTTTAGAATTCTAAACCATTCGCACGTGCAGCTTCAGCTAAAGCCTTAACACGTCCATGATATAAGTATCCACCTCTATCGAATACTACATTTTTAATTTTTGCTTTTTTAGCTCTTTTCGCAATTAATTCTCCGACTTTGACAGCTGCTTCGATATTTCCACCATTTTCTAGTTTCAAATCTTTATCAATTGAAGAAGCGCTGACTAAAGTTACACCTTTAGTATCGTCGATAATTTGTGCGAAAATATTACTATTTGATCTAAACACATTTAATCTTGGTGTTTCACTAGTTCCACTAACAGTTTTTCTAACTCTAGCATGTCTAGCTTGACGCACTTCATTACGATTAACTTTCTTTATCATAATTTCTTCTTCCTTTCTAATTAAGCAGCTTTCTTACCAACTTTTCTGATGATATATTCATCTTGGTAACGAATACCTTTACCTTTATATGGCTCAGGTTTTCTAACTTTTCTGACATTAGCCGCAAACTCGCCAACTAATTGTTTGTCAGCACCTTTAATAGTAAGCTCTGTATTACTTGGAACTTCTGCAGTTAAACCTGCTGGAACTTCCATAACTACAGGATGAGAATATCCTGCTTGAATAGTTAATTTATTGCCAGATAAATTAAAACGATATCCAACACCAACTATTTCTAATTTCTTTTCAAAACCTTCAGTTACCCCTTTAATCATGTTTGCAATATTAGCATTTGCTGTTCCATGAAAAGCTTTATAAGCATCACTTTTTCTTGTAACTACAAGTTCATTATCTTTAACTTCCACAGCAATGTTTTTATTAATTTCAGTAGAAAGTTCACCTTTTGGTCCCTTAACTGTAACAACATTGCCATCAGTAGTTACGGTAACATTTTCAGGTATTGAAAGTACTCTGTTTCCTATACGACTCATATTACTTTCTCCTTTCTACCAAACGTAAGCTAACACTTCGCCACCTAGTGATTTTTTCTTAGCATCTCTACCTGTCATTACACCTTCAGATGTTGAAACAATAGCGATACCTAGTCCATTTAAAACACTTGGTATTTCATCTGCATGAGCATAAACTCTAAGTCCTGGTTTAGAAATTCTTTTAAGACCAGTGATAACTCTTTGTTTTTTAGCTCCATATTTTAATGTTAAAACTAATTCATTTTGAACATCTTTTTTAACAGTTTTATAACTAACAATATATCCTTCTTCTTTTAAGATTCTAGCTATTTCTTCTTTCATCTTTGAAGATGGCATTGCTACTTCTTTATATCTTAATTGATTTGCATTACGGATTCTCGTAAGCATATCAGCAATTGGATCTGATACTACCATATTTAATCCTCCCTTCTTACCAACTTGATTTTGTAATTCCAGGTATTTGTCCTTTATAAGCTAATTCCCTAAAACAAATACGGCAAATTCCATATTTTTTAAGTACTGAATGTGGTCTACCACAAATTTTACATCTAGTATATTTACGTACTTTAAATTTAGGCTCACGATTAGCTTTTACAATCATACTTTTTTTAGCCATAATTTCCTCCTAATCATTATTTTTTAAAAGGCATACCGAAACCTTTTAATAAGTCTAAAGCTTCCTCATTGGTATGTGCTGTTGTAACAAACACAATATCCATTCCGCGTACTTTAACAACTTTATCATAATCTATTTCTGAGAAAATTAATTGTTCTGTTAAACCTAGAGTATAGTTTCCTCTACCATCAAATGATTTTGGACTAATCCCTCTAAAGTCACGAACACGAGGTAATGTAATACTGATTAGTTTATCTAAAAAGTTGTACATATTATCGCCTCTTAAAGTAACCTTGCAGCCAATTCCTTGACCTTGACGTACTTTAAAGTTAGCGACAGCTTTTTTAGCTTTTGTAACAATAGGTTGTTGACCTGTAATAGTTTTTAAATCAGCTACAGCTGCATCTAATAATTTACTATTACTAGTTGCATCACCAACACCCATATTAACAACTATTTTTTCAAGTTTTGGTATTGCCATTACACTTTTATAATTATATTTTTCTCTTAAACTAGGTACGATTTCTTCATTGTACTTTTTTTGTAGGCGGTTCATAAATACCCTCCTTTCAGGTTTAGTCAAGTTTTTCATTTGATTTTCTTGACACTCTTATTTTCTTTCCATCTTTATTAGTAGTGTGTCCTATTCTTGTTCCTTTTTTAGTTTTAGGATCAATAATCATTACATTTGAAACATGTAATGGTGCTTCGACCTCAGCAATTCTACCATCTTGTCCACCGTTTGGTTTAATATGTTTTTTAACAATATTAACACCTTCAACGATGACTTTATTTTGGGCCTTCAAAGTTTGAATTACTTTTCCTTCTTTGCCTTTGTCTTTACCGGTGGTGACAACTACTTTATCTCCTTGTTTTATTTTCATATTAATTCCTCCAAACGATTCCTATAATACTTCCTTAGCAAGTGAAACAATTTTCATAAATCCTGCATCTCTTATTTCACGAGCTACTGGTCCAAACACACGTGTTCCAACTGGAGTTTTATCATCTTTAATTAAAATACATGCATTATCATCAAATTTAATATAAGATCCATCTTCTCTTCTAACTCCACGTTTTGTTCTAACAACAACAGCTTTAACAACTTTACCCTCTGAAACAGTTCCATTAGGTGTTGCTTTTTTCACTGTTCCAACAACTATATCTCCGATATTGCCAGTTTTAACTTTACTACCACCAAGTACTCTAATAACTAATAACTCACGAGCTCCAGAATTATCAGCAACTTTTAAACGACTTTCCTGTTGAATCATCTAAATTCCTCCTTCTAGCTAATTATAAAATAACAGCTTTCTCTACTATTTCTACTAAACGATAATGTTTAGTTTTAGATAGTGGTCTAGTTTCAGCGATTCTAACTTTATCGCCAACCTTCGCTTCATTCTTTTCATCGTGAACAGCATATTTTTTAGAGTACATAGCTCTTTTGCCATATTTTTTATCCATAATGTAAGTTTCAACTAATACAGTAATAGTTTTATTGCCTTTATCGCTTACAACTTTACCAACTAATTCTCTTTTTATATTTTCCATAAAATCCTCCTAGTCTTGTAATTCACGTTCGCGAAGAATAGTTTTCATTCTTGCGACAGCCTTTCTAAGTTCATTAATTCTAGCTGGTTTTTCAAGACTACCAGTAGCTTGGCTAAAACGTAAATTAAATAGTTCAGCTTTAGTTTCATCGATTTTTTTCTTTAAATCTTCGTTACTTAACTCTCTAAGTTCATTAATTTTCATTTGCCTCACCACTTTCTTTCTTTACAAACTTACATTTGATTGGCAATTTGTGCATAGCTAAGCGAAATGCTTCTCTAGCAACATCCTCACTAACATCGGCAATCTCGAACATAATCTTTCCTTTTTTAACAACGGCAACCCATTTTTCAGGAGTACCTTTACCTTTACCTTGACGCATACCAATACCTTTGGCAGTCAAAGATAAATGTGGGAAAATATTAATCCATACTTTACCACCACGTTTCATGTAACGAGTCATCGCTACACGGGCAGCTTCAATTTGTTGTTGACTAATCCAAGCTCCTTCTAAAGCTTCTAGTCCATATTCTCCAAACGAAACTTTTCTATTTCCTCTAGCTTCACCTTCATAAGATAAACGGTGAGGACGACGATATTTAGTTCTTTTTGGTATTACTGCCATCCTTCACACCTCCCTTATTTGAACGTGCCTGCTTAACGTTATCTTCTTTTTTTCCATCTCCAAGGATTTCTCCTTTGTAAATCCATACTTTAACACCGATTTTACCGTAAATAGTATCAGCTTCTTTTAATGCATAATCGATATCAGCTCTTAAAGTATGACGAGGAACTTTTCCTTCAGTATAACCTTCTCCTCTTGCAATTTCAGCACCATTTAATCTACCAGATACTAAAGTTTTAATACCTTTAGCTCCTGATTTCATAACGTTTCTAATTGCTTTCTTTTGTGCAATTTTATAAGAAACACGGTTCTCAATTTGATGAGCAATATTATCTGCAACTAAAGCTGCATCTAAATTTGGATTCTTAATTTCTTTAATAGAAATATGAATCTCTTCGCCAGTTAATTTATTTAATTCTTTTCTTAATTTTTCAATTTCATCTCCGCCATGACCAATTACTACACCTGGTTTAGCAGTATTGATAATAACTTCGGTCTTTTCATTGTTTCTTTCAATAAGAATACTTGAAACAGCGGCATCTTTTAATTTTTTCTCTAAACATTTACGAATTTTATAGTCGTTATTTAAGTATTTAGCAAAATCTTGATTTCCAGCATACCACTTAGATTCCCAAGTTTTATTTATACCAATTCTAAGTCCGACTGGACTAACTTTTTGACCCATGTATTACCCTCCTTTGCTTAATTTTTCTCACTCACTACCACTGTAACGTGGCTTGATCTTTTTAATATTGGTTTAGGGCTACCTTTGGCACCAGCACGGCCTCTTTTTAATGTTCTGCCCTCATTTACATAAGCTTCGCTGACATAAAGATTTTCTTCTTTAAGTCCTAAATTATTTACCGCATTAGCAGTAGCAGAATTTAAAACTTTACGAATCACTCTAGCAGCTTCTTTATTTAAATTTGCTAAAATTGTATCAGCTTCAGTTACATCTTTTCCACGTATTAAATCGATAGATAGACGCATTTTTCTAGGTGAAATTCTAATTTCTTTAGCAATTGCTTTAGCTTCCATT
Source organism: uncultured Bacilli bacterium (assembly GCA_944358675.1). Classification (GTDB taxonomy): domain Bacteria; phylum Bacillota_I; class Bacilli_A; order RF39; family UBA660; genus Coprosoma. Next base: position 18,224 of record CALVRN010000012.1, read on the forward strand.
TATACCATCCTTTCCGGTCTATTTTTTCTTCTTATCGTCGCCGTGACCACCAAATTTACGTGTTAAGGCAAATTCTCCTAATTTATGTCCAACCATATCTTCTGTAACATAAACTGGAATGAATTCTTTACCATTATGCACAGCAAATGTGTGTCCAATAAATACAGGATAAATTGTAGAACGGCGAGACCAAGTTTTAATTACTTCTTTTTTACCAGATTCATTAATTTTTTCTACCTTTTTCATCAAATGATCATCGACAAAAGGTTTTTTCTTTGTACTTCTAGCCATTTATAAGTCATCCTTTCTTATTTTTTTCTTGAGCGAACAATTAGTTTGCTTGAAGCTTTCTTATTATTACGTGTCTTAAAGCCAAGAGCTGGTTTACCCCAAGGTGTAACTGGGTGTTTACGACCAACAGGTGCACGACCTTCTCCACCACCATGTGGGTGATCATTAGGGTTCATAACAGAACCACGAACTGTAGGTCTGATTCCCATATGTCTTTTTCTTCCAGCTTTACCGTAATTTACTAAACTATAATCTTCGTTTCCAACTTCACCGACAGTTGCTCGGCAAACACTTAATACTTTTCTAACTTCGCCACTTGTTAAACGAAGTAAAGTATAATTTCCTTCGCGGCCTAAAATTTGAACACTAGAACCAGCACTTCTAGCCATTTGGCCACCTTTACCAGGTTTTAATTCAACATTGTGAACTAAAGTACCTTCTGGAATGTTTCCAAGTGGTAAATTGTTACCAACTTTAATATCAGCATTTTCTCCACTTTCAATTTTCATTCCAACTGTTAAACCTTTTGGAGCAATAATATATCTTTTTTCTCCATCATTATAATTAATTAAAGCAATGTTAGCACTTCTATTTGGATCGTATTCGATTGAAGCTACTGTTCCAACCACACCATCCTTATTTCTTTTAAAATCGATGATTCTGTATTTTCTCTTAGCTCCACCACCGTGATGTCTTACAGTGATTTGGCCTTGATTATTACGACCACCAGATTTTTTCATTGTTACAACTAATGATTTTTCTGGAGTAGTCTTAGTAATTTCATCATTTACTAAAGTTGTCATACCACGTCTACCATTAGTCGTTGGTCTATATGATTTTATTGCCATATTCGTCCTCCTTAAAGATTAGTTAAGTTCAATTGAACTTCCTTCTTTTAACTTAACAATTGCTTTCTTAACTTTGTTGGCTCTACCAAAATAACGGCCAACTCTTTTTCTTTTAGCATAAGTATTAATTGTATTAACACTTTCTACTTTAACATTGAAAATCTTTTCAATAGCTTGTTTAATTTGAATTTTATTAGCTTTAGGATCAACGCTGAATACTACTACGTTGTCTTTAGCTAAATCACTAGTTTTTTCAGTGATAATTGGAGCTTTGATAATGTCTCTATAATTTTCCATTATTTATACGCCTCCTCTATCATTTCTAATGCCTTCTTAGTAATAACTAAGCCATCAGCACCGATGATGTCTAATACATTAATTTCGCTAGCTTCTAATAATTCTACTTTAGGAATATTACGAGTAGCTAAAATTAAGTTATCAGAAAGTTCATCTACAACAATTAAAGTCTTTTTAGGAGCTTTAATATCGTTTAATAATTTAATCATATCTTTAGTTTTTGGAGTTTTAACATTTAACTCATCTAAAATGATAATTTCATTTTCCTTTACTTTATAAGATAAAGCTGATTTTAAAGCTAAAACTCTTTCTTTACGGTTCATTTTTTTACCGTAAGTTCTTGGGTGTGGTCCAAATACTACACCACCATGATACCAATGTGGAGCTCTTGTACTACCTTGTCTAGCTCTACCAGTACCTTTTTGTCTCCATGGCTTTCTTCCGCCACCACTTACTTCACTACGTGTTTTAGTATCAGCTGTTCCTTGTCTTTGAGAAGCTTGTGCTAAAGTAATAGCATCGTATAAAACGGCATCGTTAGGTTTAATACCAAAAACGTTTTCATTTAAAGTAATATCACTAACTTTTTCGCCTTTAACATTAATTACATTATTCTTTTTCATAAGATTAACCCTCCTATGCTTCTGCGCTTTCTGTATTTTCTACTTCTGCAGGTTTTTCTTCTTTATTATAATTAACAAGCTCTGCACGTTTATTTACTTTACCATTATTTTTAACAGCACTCTTAATCATAACTAATCCTTTTTTAGGTCCAGGAATATTTCCTTTAACCAAAATTGCGTTGTTTTCTAAATCAACATCAACGATCTCTAAATTTTGGATAGTTACTGTATTAACTCCCATGTGACTTGGAAGTCCTCTACCTTTAAATACACGTTTAGGAAGCATTGTACCAAGTGAACCTACACCTCTATGGTATTTAGAACCATGTCCCATAGGCCCTCTACTTTGATTATATTTTTTGATATTTCCTTGGAACCCTTTACCTTTAGTAGTTCCAGTTACATCAACCATTTCACCAACTTCGAAGATATCAGCTTTTACTTCATCTCCCAATTGATAATTATTGATGTCTACACCTCTGATTTCTTTAAAGAAGCGCTTAGGTGTCGTATTTGCTTTACTAGTAATTCCTAGAGAAGCTTTTGTCGCTAATTTTTCTCTTTTATCATCGAACGCAAGTTGAACAGCTTCATAACCGTCGTTTTCTGTAGTTTTAACTTGAGTTACAACATTAGGAGTAACTTCAACTACAGTAACTGGAGTTAATTTGCCATCTTGATCAAAAACTTGAGTCATTCCGATTTTACGACCTAAGATTCCTTTCATATTTTCATCCTCCTATTATAATTTAATTTGAATATCAACACCGCTTGGAATATCTAAATGCGATAAAGCATCGATAGTCTCCTTGCTTGGATTATTGATATCAATAAGTCTTTTATGTGTTCTTTTTTCAAATTGTTCACGTGAATCTTTATCTTTGTGAACAGCTCTTAAAATTGTAATCTTTTCAACTTCAGTTGGAAGTGGTACTGGTCCGCTAACTTCGCCGCCAGTTCTTTTAACTGTGTCAACAATTTTGCCGCAAGCAGTATCCAAATTCTTATGTTCAAAAGATTTTAATTTAATACGAACTTTTTTTGACATTATTGTATCCTCCTCTCGCCTATATCTAGTATAGACTTGCTCCGTGTAAAAACCCGACTTAAAGATTAAATTGTTTTACAACTTAACCTGGTGTATCGGCAACCTCACACATCTAAGCATGCCACACATTCAACAGTATACACTAAAGTTCTATGAAAATCAATACTTTTTTAGAATATTTTTAACAAAAAAAGTAAAAGGTAAAAGTAAAAGTCTTACTTGTAAAACTAAATGCAACCCCAAAAATAATAAAAGTTGCAATTACCAGGTAAAACAATATGATAAATGCACTGATAGTACTTATGAGAAAGGAGTATGAATTATGTTTAAGCATCAATCACTAGATGAATAATGGAAATAAAAAATATTTAAACCAAAATAAATCATTGAAAGAAACAGGAACATTAATGAGCAAAAACTACACTACTATCTCTAGAAAAATTAAAAATCATTATGTCACTAAAAACACTGGAGATTAATACTTAAAAATGAAGATAACCTTTCTGATAAAAAGAAATATTTTAAATGTTTTAAAAAAAGTTTCACAGATTGATATTGTAATTTACCTAATTAATACAGATGAAAAGTTTTATAATACCTATCAAATTTATCAAGGTATTATAAAAGCTAGCGACAGCAGAGATAAGGATAAATTTTTAAACATTATCCATCATTAACTTCCCACCACAATAAAAACATTTCTAAATATATGAAGAAAGTCTAAAAACCTTTAGAAATATGGAAGAATATATTGTTAATGCTTTTGACTATGAATATTCAAACGGTAGGACTGAAGGGATGAATAATCTTATCAAGCAAATTAACCATACTGCTTGTGATTATAGAAAATTTAAACATTTAAAAGCAGGCGTTATGCTTATTAAAGGCTTACTTAATCCAATCAAAGCATAATAAAAGAAGGTCAATTCTTGACCCTCTTATCAGTTTCATTTATCGTTAGTTTTTAGTCACACCAACACTACTTGACATTGACACTTTTACTCCACATAATGTTACTAACTTGTCTAAAAGATAGTTATAAAGAACTGCCTATAATGAAAGTAAATTGTCTTTATTTATTCTTCATAAATAATAGTTTCATCATCTCTCAATATGCTTACATTATATTTATTTCTTTTTTTACAATCATCAACATATTTCTTTCTATCATCTGTATAATGACAAAATAAAATTCCATCAAATAATCCTAACCCATTATAATCATTTAATCCAACTGAATTATTATCAAATGGTAATACATGTTTGATATTTTTTGTAACAATATGTGCTCCTGCACTACCACCTATATAAGTTACCCCATTTTTTACATATTTGATAATTTCCTTATCAAACTTTGTATCTTTCAGTATTTTTAACATACTGAAAGTATTGCCACCGCCTATATAGATTGCATCAATATTTAAGTTTTTAAATTTATTAGGTTCTTCATAGTTAAAAACATATATATTTTCCCGTTTAAATCCATATTCTTGCAACCTATCATAATATTTATTGCTTTTTATTTTTTCTATCGTTGCATTCTCATTTGGAATATATAATATTTTGCACTTAGATACATCTTTTAATTCAGACAATATTTTATTCCTCGAATTATCTGTTAAAAAATCTGTAGAAGTAAGTATAAGTTTCATTTTAATGATTCAACTCCTTCATTACTTTTTTAAATACTTTTTGTACTACCTCATTCGACATTTTTTCTTCATTTGAACTAGTTAACCCATCATAAAAAGAATTAAAATAATGATTTTTAGGTTCAATTATCTTTTTTGCAGGAGTCATTTGGTCTAAGGCAAAATTTCTACTTTTACGTAAATGATTTTTCCTTTCTCTGTATCCCAAAATATATTTTTCATTTTCCATGTTATAATCTATTGCCGCTAACAAAATACCCACATTACCTGATAAAGAGAGTCTTTTATTTAAATCTCTATATAAATGTACAATTCTTTGAATATATTTTTTATTGTTTACATTTAAATTCATATAATAATGTCCAACTCTACCATCAGACTCTAGGCCATATATACTATAAAAATTTTTTTCACTTGGTAAATGATTATAAATTCCTTCTATATTTTCTTCTAAAGCTAATTTTTTTAAATGAACATTTGGATACTTATCTATAAAAACTGATAACAAATTACTATAGAATTGTGGAAAAATAAAATCAACAGGCAATTTTGATATAACTTTAATATAAAGTTCTTTGTTATTTAATAATTTTTCTGATGTTCTATATGATAATCTACCATTAATAACAAGATTATTAATAACTATATCTTTTAACTCCCATAATTCCTCATAACTGTGAATTGGTGACCAACTTTCGTCAAAAAAATTGTCGATATAAAATCCAACAGTTCCTGAAACATTTAGATTTTTAGTTGTTTTAGGTAAATTATGCCCATAAAAAACATATTGTTCTTTATCTGAATAAAAATCTTCGTTTGAAATAAATGCACTATAAACTAATGAAATTGATTTTTCTAAAGATTCAGAACTATTATTTAAAGAAACAAACGGTTCCATGTTACACCTCCTTAGTCATTTTAATTAAATCACTATTAAATCTGCTTAATGATTCTCTTATTATACTATCATTATATAATTCTTTTATTATTTTATTATCTATTAAATTGTTATTAACTTCACGAATTTTATAGCAAATCTCATTTATATTTCTAAATGTATTCCCCATCATACAGGATTCATTCCCTTCAGCACTTAATAAAATCGTTGGTATCTTAAATCTTTTTGATTGAATCGCCGTTATATTGTATGATTCAAATATTGACAATTGAATATATGCTTTTGAATGATATAAAACATTTAAAAAATCATCTTCATTAAACTTTTTCATAGACACATCATTATTTTTCTTAACATAACTATTTACTCCTGCTACTAAAATATTATTTGTTATTTTTTCATTTTTTGCCAACTTAATGAAATTGCTTATCCCTTTTGCATCATAATATGCCGGGCTTTCACTAGCACATACAGTTACAAATTTATTATAATATTTTTCTAATCTTTTTATATTTTTTCTGTAGTAATCACCATTTAAATTTCTTATTCCAATTTGAATAGTTTTTGCATCGAATCCATATTTTAAATATTGATTCGTAACTTCTTTTGATGGAGTTAATATTAATATGTGTTTTTCTTTACATATATTATATAATCTTGCTATAAAATCTTCTCTCTTTTTGAACACTTCGTAATTAATTGAAACATGCATAAAAATAAAAATTTTTTTATTATCAAAATATTTATCTAATTGATCTATATATATTGTTTTGTCTCTTCCTGTAGAATGTATTATAACTATACTATTTTTATCATTATTTATTTTTTGTATTGCTTCCTTTGTTAGACGATATTTTTTTAAATATGGAGTATATAAAATATTATTACTATATTCTTCACACAGCGGTATTAACAACTTATGAATTGAACCAAATCCATTATGATCAAATCAACCCCCCTGCACTGAAAGTGCAGGGTTTGTAGTGATGACTGAAAGTCATACTATGCTAAAGCATACTATCTTGTCTAAAAATATCATCAACATTATCATTTTGATTTTCTATATATTCTTCTATCATATCTTGTGTTACTTTTCCTACACTTCTACAAAAATATCCCGTCGCCCACATGTGCTGACCCCAAAATTGTTTTCTTAAACTCGGAAATTCTTCTTGTAATTTTTTTGAACTTCTCCCTTTAATATATTGCATAACTTGAGATACAGAAAGTGATGCTGGAATACTTAATAGCAAATGTACGTGTTCTGGTTGGATGTTTCCTCTTACAATTGTTATTCCTTTTGCTGTGCATCCTTGCATCAACAATATTTTTAATCTATTTACTATTTTCCCTCTTAATATCTTTCTTCTATACTTTGTTATCCATACTACATGTACTTCCAAATCATATTGTGTGTGGGCTCCTCTTCTCATTTGTATCACCACAATGTATTGTAATACTTTTTGTTTGTTTTTTCCAGTCCTTGAAGGATTTATGTGGCTAAAGCCAATGGATATTATCCTCCAGTGCTTAGCATATTATAACTGATAAATCAAATTCAGCCAAAGTATTTTCTCCACGCAAATCGCCTGTTAAAGGAGTAATACTAGATATTAAACTACCGGAATTATCTTGTGAAGCTGAAATAGTACCATTTACCACAACCGTAAAATCACGGCCTCCTTGATCAAGTGAAAAATCTAACTTTAATTTAATCGTTATTGACTCACCACTATCAATCACCTCACCTGTTTGCAACTCTTCACCACTATCTGCATAAGTTACTGTTGATGTAACATTCGGTACATAATCATAACCTTCAATTGCAGCATTTACTGGAAAACCAGTATAAGTATAAGCAATATTAGAATTATTCGTAACCGTAATCAAATAAGTTGCACTAAAAGAGGTACTTCTACTGTTAATTCTAAATTCTATATGCATTCCATCATATGTTGGTTCATTATAACTAGTTAAATTATTACACTCATTTCTAACAATACTCGCACTAGTAATTTCAATTCTACCAACTCTTTGTAAAGTAACATCACCATTTAAATTTAAAGTTTCACCATATAAAGCATAACCAACAGTCATTAAAGTAACAAAAAAAGTAAACCTAATTAAAAGTTTACATATTTTAAATCATTAACCTCTTTATCTAATACATTATATATAAACATACTTAACACATTTTTGACGTAAAATAATAAAAAGCTAATCGCAATTGATTAACTTTCAAAAATATTACAAATTACAGCCATAATCTTTATGGTTTAAATCTTTATACATCGCATATGTCAAACACTTTAATCCACCATGACAAACCTCAGAATGTTCACAATTTATGCATTCATCAGGTATCTTCTTCTCTCTTAAATCTTTTAAAACATCACTTTTTATATATAAATCATACATACTTCTATCAAATAAATTACCTATAGTAATCGGCATTCTCCTGCAAGGAACCAAATCGCCATTTTCCATCACCGTAAGTAATGTATCACCAGCTGTACATCCATAAGCAAAGTCATTAGTCATTTGAAACTGCAAAGCCCTATACATTGAAATAGTAGTATTATTATTTTTAACCATCTTTAACTTATTTCTTTCCTTATTCATAATTTCTAAGTATTCTCTAGTCTGTTCATAATTTAAAGCTAAAGACTTATCAGAATCACCAAGCGGTATAAATCTATCAGACCATACATTATTAACCCCATACTTCCTCGCATAACGAACAACCTTCGGAAACTCCTTATAATTTAAACTTGTTGCTGTAAAAGAAATTGAAGTAAATATATTTTCTTTTCTTAAATTAACAATACCTTCCGCAACTTTCTTATACGTTCCTTTACCTCTAATATAATCATTTGTTTTTTTTCCGCCTTCTAAACTAACTTGAACATATAAAGGATTATAAGATTTAATCTTTTTAGATATCTTTTCATTAATAAGTGTTCCATTAGTTAAAATAGAAAACGTAATCAAATCACTATCCTCTTTAATTAAATCCAATAATTTAAACAAATAAGGATTACAAAGGGGCTCACCACCAGTAATATTGATATGCCCCTTCATTTTCTTTTTATTTAAAAGTTCTTTAAACTGCTTATATATTATAACTAACTTATCAAACTCTAACTGAATAGGTTTATGATTTTCCTGATAACAGTGTAAACATTTCAAATTACAGTTTTCACTCAAATGCCACTGCAAAACAAACTTTTTTACCAAGATCCTCCGCCTCCACAAGAAGAGCAGCCACCACCACATGATGAACAACCACCACCGCATGATGAACTAGAAGAGCTAGAAGAACTTGGCGGATAATAAACATGATCATATATAGAATAATAGAAATAATCGCTACTATAATCAAAATTACCCATATCCATTTTAGGTATATAAATATTTTCAAACTTTTGAATCCATTTCTTAGAAATATTTAAAACATAAGTATATGGTAAAATATTGTAAAAATAATAAGGATTCTCAGAAACTAACTGTTCTAACTTAGATTTTTCCGCTGTCACCAAAAACTCTCTAAATCCCATCACTTTAGCGCCTATCATCTCACCATACTTTGTCTTTCTACCCATCAAAATAATAAATAATATATTAACTAAAATACAAGCAAATGATAAATAATATAAAATACTAAACCTTGGATCCATATCTTCTATAACTTTATAAGATATAATACACAATATCAAAATAAGTACTGTCCTTGCGATAGCATAAACTCTCTGTTTACTAGATGTCTTATCATAAACCTTCTCTTTAAAACTTTTCTTTAATGTTTTTTCAACCTCACTAAAAGCCTCATAAAATGTCTTATGTTCACTCAAAATAATCTCATCCTTAGAATTAAATAATCTATCATAAACAATTTTTTCAAACTCACCAATTTCCGGCATCTTAGATATTTTTTCATTATACTCTGCCATTTGTTTATCATAATTTTTTACACTATCATCATATTCTTTTCTTTTTTGCTTAATATCTTTTAATCTTTCTTCTTCATTATCACTAATAATTTCAATATATCCACCATTAACTAAACTATCTTTAACCTTTAAAAATTTATCAATATTCGTTTTCAATTTTTTAACATCGCTTTTTTTAAATAAATAAACCATCATTGTTGTCTCTGACCTACTTAATTTATCATTAGCTTCTTTTAATTTTTTTACCTCTATCTCTCTTTTTGGTAACATATCATCAAATGATTTTAATTTTTTAGGTTTAATTACTAAATTAGTTATTTTAATATCATCTTTAACCTCATCTATTTTAATATAACCCTTACTAGCTAACTGAACAATTAATGAAATAGTTAATTTTTTATTAGCCTGTCTTTTATTATAAACATACCCAATCTCTGCTGAACTAAGATTCTCAGGAGGATAAAATTCTACTGTCTTAACACTCTTCGCATAATTTCTTCCAAATTTAAACCATTTATAAATAGTATAACTCGTTAAAACAAATATTAATATAGAAACAAGTATAGAACCAAAACCATAATTATAACTTCCACCTTGAAAATATCCCTCAGGTAATTCAACATCAACTGTAAGTGATTTAGAAAGAGGTTCATAATCATATTCAAAATTAGAATAATCACACTCTTCACCATATTGTACGTAATTTTTTTCACAATAATTTTTTAATTGAAGTTCATAATTTTTACTTTCATTAAAACTAGCTTTTAAAGTATTACCATTAATAGAAAAATCAACTGCTTCATTCACATTTTCTTTTCTATATTTATCAGTAAAAAAGTTAACATTATACCCTTCTATACTTTTAGGCATA
>CALVRN010000013.1 GCA_944358675.1 uncultured Bacilli bacterium
GCCTTAGGTTTCTGTGAAGTAGAAAAAGCTTACCGTGAGGTAAGCTAATGCCAAAATTTATTTTGGTATTTTGTTCTCCATAAAGTACATTTTTAAAAGAAGTAGATAGCTGTACTTAAAAAATAAGAATAGATTTAGGAATAAAAAATTTAATAGTAACATCATTTAATGAAAAGATAGAAATGCAACTTTTATTATTTTTAAGATTGCGTTTAGTTTTACATCTTAATAAAATGTAAAATTTACCATTATTTTAACGTTTGTTATTGTAAACTTAAAAATGTTATGTTATAATTCATTATAGAATAGTAGGGATACATAAAAAGGGGTATGAATATGAAAAACAACTTAATCATATATAGTTTACTAATTATATATTTGATATTAAATGTTTTTGTTATTTCACCATTAAACCTCGACTACTATAATGAAATCATTCACCCATTTATGTGGATTATCATTTGTGGAGCTGCTGTTTTCTTAAGTCGAGATTCTAGTATAAGAGTTAAAGGTGAACAAGATAAGACACAGAGTTTAATGATTACTCTTATCATTTATATTATTGTTTATTTCTTACTTGGATTAATCTTTGGATTTGAAAAAACACCATATTCAAAAGATTTATTCAGTATTTTGAAAAACTTATGGTCATTTGGAGGACTTATTTTCTTCCAAGAATTTATTAGAGAAGCACTAGTTAAAAATGAAAAGAAAAAAGCATGGAATTTTATTTTTATGACAATTTTATTTATGCTAATAAATTTAAATTACTCAAATATAGAAAGTCATTTTATAGATTTAAAAGAAATATTCATTTATACTTCAACAACTTTAATTCCAGCAATTTTAGAAAGTGCTTTAGCAACTTATTTAGTTTATATAGGTGGAGCTAAATTTTCAATTATTTATAGACTATTTATCACAATACCACCATTTATTGTTCCAATTATTCCTAATTTAGATTGGTTTGGAACAGCTATAGTTGGTGTAACTTTACCACTTGCTATATATATTTATATGAATTATGTCCATGTAAACAGATCAGAAAGATTATCAAAAAGGGAAAGAAGAAATTACAATCCAGTTGTTTATGCACCAGTATTTGTATTTATTGCTTTACTTGCAGGATTTGTTATGGGATTATTCAAATATCAACCAATTGCAGTTTTATCAGGAAGTATGTCACCAACATTTAATAGAGGTGATGCAGTAGTTGTTAATAAACTAACTACTAGAGAAAAAGATGAACTTAAAAAAGGTGATATCATACAGTTTGTTAGCGGAACTAAGTATGTCGTTCATAGAATAGTAGACATAACCAACGATAGTTATGGAAACAAACAATTTATTACTAAAGGTGATCATAACAATGCCAATGATTCAGGCAAAGTTGCTTTAGAAGATGTAAAAGGAAAAGTATCATTTGTTATACCGTTGATTGGATATCCATCAGTATGGCTAAGTGGTGCAATATCAAAATAAGAAGGGGAGAATAAAAATGAAACAAAAAAATGAAAATCAAATAATTTTAAAACAGTGGATTAGAGTATTTTTAATACTTGCTGTAATAGCTGTAATGGTGGTATCCATTGTTTCAATAGTCAAAGGATTAAATCCAGAACAAGCTGGAAGAGAAAAACTTTATTCATATAACTATAACTCAAATTTAAATTATAAAGTTTATCTAAAAAATAACCAATTCTTTACTTCACCTTATATTGGAATGAATAAACAATATATCACTTCATTAATTGATCACATTGATGTAGATGCAGTTTATAATTTCCAAAGCACAGAGGAATTAGATTATAGTTATAATTATGAAATTGTCGCAACAGCTAAAGGATTATACCAAAACACAGAAGGAGAAGATGTTGAAGTATGGTCAAAAGCTTATCCTATAGCTAACCAAGGAAATCAAAGTGGTAGTGGAAAAGCATTTACAATCAATAAAAATGTTCAATTAAACTATAATCAATATAATGATATAATGACTGATTTTAGAAATCAATTTGGTTTATCAATTGATGCTAGAGTTGATTTAAGTATGAAAATCAATATTACAGCTGGTCTAAAAGGCACTGAAGAAAAAGGCTTACAAACATCTAATACAATGACTCTAGAAATACCATTATTACAACAAACCATTAATATTAAACCAAATTATGTAAATAGTGGTGGAGATACAATTTATAAAGAAGCTTCAACTGAAACAGAAATAAATGTTCCTTTATTAATCTTTGGAGTAGTATTATTAGTAATTTCATTACTTGTATTCAGAGTATTAGTAAAGAGCTTACTAGTTGTAACAAGAAAATCTGAATATGTTCTAGCTCTTAACAAAATATTAAAAGAATATGCTGATATCATTGCTGAAACTCATAATATGCCTGATCTAGACAAATATGATGTTATCAATGTTAAAAACTTTAACGATCTAGTAGATGTTGAAGAAGAACTTCATTCACCAATTTTATACTTCGAAGTTAGAGAAGATGTTGAAAGTGTATTTGTAATTGTAAATAATAACACAGCTTATAAATTCACTTTAAGAGAATCAGACTTTGATCACTTTAATAAACAAGATTAGGATTAATCCTAATCTTTTCATATAAAAAATTCATTAAAGTAAATATTTGTAAACTAAAAGAGATTAAAATAAATCATTAATCTCTTTTTCAGTTTCATCAAATAAAATATATCGACCTTTATATTTTCTTAAATCAATATTTTGATGGTGTAAAATAGTTGTATAATCACCGTGAATAATTGGAAAATAATTATTGGTATTATTTTTTAAATAATCACCATCTTTTCTAAAAGTTTTTAGTATCATTAAGTCGGGTTTACCATAAACAATCTTTTCAGTAGAATAACTATATTTTTCCAATTCATAATCTGTTACTTCAGGAGAAATAGTTGATATTTTAACCCCCAAATTATGCAAAAAATTAACACTCTCACTATTTGTAATATTAAGTGGATAATCCGCAATCACATAATTGTCATGACTATATTTATAGATTCCTCCAAGTTCACTAATTAGTAAATTTTCATTTTTAAAAGAAGGAAATTTATGCATTATTCTAGGCAACTTATAAAACACATTTTTTTCTTTATATTTTTTATAAAGTTCATAATCCTCAGTATATATTCTCATCTTACCTAAAACACATTTAAGTTGTTTTTCATTTCTAACTAATATGCTTTGACTCTCATTTTCATCATCAATAACTTGTTTCTCATAATCAAAATTAACCTTATTATTACACTCACATCTTTTAGAAATAAGTTTATCACACAAATCTCTTCTAATCTCATTTAAAATGCTCATTGGAATAAATACATCATCTAAATAAATATCACATCCATTTAAATAAAATGGAGTAGAGCCAAGCTTATTCAATTTAGAATAAACCTCTTCTTTAGTAGTAGATTTATTTTTTGCTTTTTCTAAAATAATTGATTTCACACTAATCACATTAACCCCATCACTAATAGATACCTCTAAAGGTTCATTAGTAATAGCTTTTAAATCAAACGAAATAGGTATTTTTTTATTTTCTATATCATTCATAAAATTAATTAACTCTTTAGAAATAGTCTTATTAACTTTATCTTTGTTTTTAAGATCAACCTTATTATCTACTACCGCAATATCACCTTTAGAAACATGATTAACAAGTAATCCTTTTTCATTATAAAGCATATTTACAATCATCCCTTTAGAACTTTCACAAAATCTAATCCCATCTTCTTGGTGTAAATCAGAATCTAATTTAATAAAAATTTTATCTGGATTAACCTTAACAACCTTGCCTAAAGAAACACCTAAATGATTAGGATATTTACCATTATATATATCATCATCAAATAAATATCCATTAGTAAAGTTTCTATTAAAAAGCACCATTAAATTTTTAATCTCTTCTTCTGTAACTTTAGGGTTACCTAAAGAATAATATTCATCAATAAGTCTTCTATAAACTCTAGTCACATAACCTACATACTCTGGGCTTTTCATTCTCCCTTCTATTTTTAAACTACTAATACCCGCATCTAAAATATCTTTAATATTATAAACACTACACAGCTCTTTAGTACTAAGTAAATATTTTCCTTCAGTTTTAATTTTCCCTTTTTTATCATATAATTCATAAGGCAATCTGCAACACTGAGCACATGTACCTCTGTTACCACTTCTACCTCCATTTAAACTACTAAACAAACACTGACCGCTATAAGAAACACATAAAGCCCCATGAATAAATATTTCTTTTTCAATCGGACACTTTAACTTCTTAATATCTGATAAACTCATCTCTCTAGCTAAAACAGCTCTTGTAACTCCCATTTTCTTAAGTAAATATAAACTCTCATCATTGTGACAATTAACCTGTGTAGAAACATGAATTTCCAAATCAGGAATTAATTTTCTAACTAAATTAATCATTCCCAAATCCTGCATAATTACCGCATCCACACCAATTTCATATAAAAATTTCATATAGTTTAAAAATTCATCAATTTCATTTTCGAATATAACAGTATTTGCTGTTACATATAATTTAACCCCATATAAATGACAATACTTTACAGCCTCTTTAAGCTCATCATTAGAAAAATTATCCGCAAAAGCTCTAGCTCCAAACATTTTTCCACCAACATATATCGCATCCGCACCATTATTAATTGCCGAAATAAGTGTTTTCATATTACCTGCTGGACTTAACAACTCGGTTTTAAACATAAATATCACCTTCAAAATTACAAAAGTATTATATCATGTGTTAGTTGACTTTGACTACTATTTACATTATAATTTAAATAGAATAGGTGATACCATGAAAGAAAAAGCATTTACACTAGTTGAACTAATTGCCGTAGTTGCCATTTTAGGTTTAATAGCACTAATAGTTTATCCAGCTATTACTTCAGTTATCAGAAATGCTAGAGAAAGCTCTTATAATGATCAAGTAAAAGTTATCGAAAAAGCTGCCAAAGAGTGGAGTACTGAACACGCTAACGTATTATCTGATGATGGTTCAGCATATCGCTTGCCAGTAAGTGAACTATTAGAAGAAGGTTTTATTTCTAATGATGAAATAAAAGACCCACGTGATAGCAGTAAAAACTTAACAGGTAATGTTGAAATAAAATATGATAGTAGTATAAAGCAATTTACTTATACATATGTAGATAATCAAACAGAAACAGAAGACATTGCTATGACTGATCTTGCAACAACAATAACAAATAATTCTAAAAAAAAAGATATCTTATTAGCAAATGATGGCATATATAAAGGAGATAATCCAGATAATTATTTAAAACTAAATGGAAGCTTATGGCGCATATTAAGTAATAATAGTGATGGAAGTATAAAAATAGTAAGTAATGAACAAACTGCCAAAATATCTTGGGATGCAGATGGCAGTACAGAATTTGACAACTCAACAATAAAAACATATTTAAATAACACTTTTTATCCTAGCTTAAATAACATAACAGAATTCAAAACATCAGACTTTTGTTTAAATTATAATGGTGAAACATGTACTCAAAAAGAAAACATCACTGTTGGACTTCTAACAACCGAAGATTACTTAAATGCATCTAATAATTTAAAATGTATATCAGGAACCGAAACTGAATGTACAAAAGGAAATTATTTATCAGACTTTTCTGAAACAAACGGACCAGAATATACATTAAATAGTGTAAATAATAATATTTATACAATTGACAAGGGAGTACTAAATTCAACTTCTAGTACCAACACTTTAAATGTAAGACCAGTTTTAACTATAGATAAAAACACTAAAATAGTTGGAGGTACAGGATCAAAAGATAATCCATATTTAATTAGCGAAGTTTGAAAAATAATGTAAAATATAGTATAATGTTTGAGGTGATAAAATGAAAAACTTTATTAAAAATCATAAAAAAGGATGTATGATTGGTGGAATAGTATTCTTAATTTTATTTTTAATTGTAACAATTTGGCTATTTGTTATCCCACTTTTTAGTAATAATAAATATGGAGATCGTTTAGAAGGAATCGAAGACCATAAAATATCAAATAGTACAGTAAGTGATATTGAAGGATCATTAAAAGAAAATAAGATGGTTTCAGATGTTGAATATCATAATGAAGGTCGCATCTTAAATTTTATAATTACTGTAAGTAGTGAAATGAGTGTAGAAGATGCTAAAGCCTTAGATGATGTTATATTAGATAAAATATCTGATAAAAATAAAGAATATTATGATATCCAAATATTAATTGATACTGAAGAAGAAAATGATAATTATCCAATAGTTGGATATAAACATAAAACAGAAGACAACTTTGTATATGGAAAAGATGGTGGAAGCAGTGAATAAAAAAATCGGAATAATTGCCATAATAGTCATATTAATTTTAGGGTCTATCGGCGTAGTCCGTTTTTTTACTAAAGAAGACCAAAAAACAACCTTAACTGTCGTTGAAAAAAAATGGATTGAAGATAATAAAAATAAAGTAATCGATTTTTCAGCTTTAAATAATATTCCAATTGTAAGTGATAATGGTAGTGGATTACTATTTGATTTTCTAAATGCTTTAGAAACTGATACAGAATTAGAATTTAATAAATTATCATATGAATCAAATTCTAATCCTCAATCTAATTATTCATTAACAAAAAAAGAAAAGATAGATTCAAATGACTTACTTTTATATCAAGATAACTACGTTTTAGTAACAAAGGAAAAAGAATATTATACAGATATTGATGAAATAAAAGATTTAAACATTGGACTCTTAAATAATGATTCTGAAAAAATCCAAGAATACTTAGTTGGTAGTACAAACATAACATATAAACCTTATAATACTAATGATGAACTATTAACCGCATTAAATAATAACGAGGTAAATGCTATTGCTTTACCGAAATTAGACTATTTAGAAAACATATTAAATAATGACAAGTATATTTCTTATAACATCACAGAATATAAAATAAACTATGTTATTACATTAGGTGATAATGATAGATTAAATAAGATACTAACAAAATATTTTGATAAATGGCAAGAAACAGAATACAGTAATTCTCTTAACAAATATTTAGCAAATACTTATTTTACATATAAAGAAATATCTGAAAAAACCCAAACTGAATTTAGAAGTAGAAGATATACATATGGTTTTGTCACAAATGCTCCATATGATATTAATATTAATGGTAGTTTAAAAGGGCTTAATCATGAATTAATAAATAATTTTGCTGAAACTGCTGGAATCGAAATTGATTATAAACAGTACTCTTCTATAGAAAACATACTTAAAGATTTTGAAGCAGGAAAAATTGACTTAATTCTAAATAATTTTAATAATAGTGGTTTAAAATTAGAAACATATAAAACAATACCTGTTTATGATAGTAAAATTACTATTGTTACTAATAAAGATACAGATTTAGTGGTCAATAATATTTCATCTTTAAAAGAATACACAGTTTTAACTATTAAAAGAAGTAAAATTGCAAGATATTTAAAAGCAAACGATATTAAAACAAAAGAATTTGATAATATTAAAGATTTAATAGCAAACATAAAATCATCACAGATTGCTGCTATTGATGAATACACCTATGACTATTATGTTAGATCAGACTTAAAAGACTTTAAAAATCTTCAAACCCTAGATATGAACAATAATTATGGTTTTATATCTAAAGAAAACAATAAAATTTTAAACGAATTTTTTGATTTCTATTTATCTTTTATAAATACTAAAGAAAAGATACTTGGAAGTTATAAAGATTTACTTTTGACAAATAATAACAGTAAGAACTTACAATTAATATTAAGCTGCATAGTTATTGTATTACTTGCTATTGCTGGAATAATAACCAAAATAATTTTTGGTAAGAAAAAAGATATCAATAGTAAGCTTTCAAAAACAGATAAACTTCGATATGTTGATACATTAACATCTCTAAAAAATCGTAATTATTTAAACGATAACATGACAGCTTGGGACAATAGTGAAGCATATCCACAATCAGTTATTATTATTGATTTAAACAACATCGCATATATAAATGATAACTTTGGACATGCAGAAGGTGATAAAATTATCGTTGAAGCCGCTAGTATTTTAATTAATCATCAATTAAAAGATAGCGAAATTTTAAGAACAAACGGTAATGAATTCTTAATTTTTATAATTGGACACGATGAAAAATCTGTAGTAACTTATATTAGAAAATTAAATAAAGAATTTAAAGAATTATCACATGGATTTGGAGCTGCCATAGGTTATAGTATGATAAATGATGAAATAAAAACAATCGATGATGCAATCAATGAAGCAACCATAGATATGCGTAATAATAAAGAAGAAGTGAAGAATTAAAAGAAAGGAAAGAGGCAATATGATTAAATCATATTTAAAAAGAATACTTAATTTAATAAAGAGGCCAGAAATGAAAATATTACCAGGTCAGCTTGCCTTTTTTATCATTCTAGCCATCTTTCCACTTTTAACCTTATTTGGCTATATTGGTACAAAACTGCTTTTCTTTGTTGAACCATTCATAGATACATTAATTCGTTTTGTTCCCGAAAATGTCATGCAAATAATTTTACCATTTATTGAAAATAGTCATATTACCGGAAATGTTTTATTTTTCATGATAGTTGGTTTTATATTAGTTTCAAATGGCACATATTCAATAATTGTTACATCAAATGAACTCTATAACATTAAAAATGATGATTATATAAAAGATCGAGTAAAAGCTTTTTTCATGATAATACTATTAATGTTTTTGTTTATATTTATATTTGTAGTACTAGCATATGGAAACACAATCATTGAAAAAATATTAGAATTAAATTTACTATCATCTATAAGTTCAAATATATATCTAATATTTGTCTTATTAAAATGGCCAATCGCTTTTATATTAATTTTTTGGATTCTAAAAATAATATACACAATCTCACCCGATGAAAAAATATCCAGTAAATTTATGAATAAAGGAGCTTTATTTACAACAGTTTGTTGGATAGTGACAACATCTGTATATTCATACTATGTATCACATCTAGCTAATTACACTTTATTTTATGGTAGTATATCAGGTATAATTGTTATGATGATTTGGATATATATATTAACTTATATCTTTGTTATGGGTATAGCTATAAATGCAGATGAATATAATAGATATAAAAAAAGTATAAAAAAAGAAAAATAAATCAAAATAACTAATGGGCATATATATATTACCGATATATGCTCACCCACAGACTACTAGTACTGAAAAGATTTAACTGTGAATCATAATAAGTATTAAAGGTAATAGTCTCCTAGTGGCTTAAATGCCACTTTTTCTTTTACACCTTATTTATATAGTCTTTATTAAAGTATATACTAACCACTTTTTTTTATTATAAAAAAGTGCTATAATGTTAAAAGTAATTGAGGTGGAATATGAAAAAATTTGGCCACAAATTAATAGGCATTTTAAAAAAAGCAAAAGAAAGTACAATATATTTTTTTAAAAATAATATTTTATTTACAACATTTATCATTACTTCCTTAATTAATGGTTGTTTGATTCGGTTTTTAACTGTAAAAAATTATACAGCTATATCACCAATATTAGCTGATTTAGCTTTTATTTTATTTATAGGATCATTCGCATATTTTTTTAAACCCAAAAATAGATTTAAATATTATATGACATGGTCTATTATTTTGACTTTGATATGTATAATTAATTCAGTATATTATACAAACTATGTATCATTTACATCATTTTCACTTTTAGCTACATCGCTTCAATTAGGTGGTGTAACTGGTGCATTAAAAACAATAATGGAAATAAAAGACTTTTCGTATATATGGGGTCCTTTAACCCTAATCTTTATTCATAGAAAGCTTTTAAAACAAGAATATTATACAAAGCTAAAAATGACAGAAAAACCAAAAGTTGCCGTTTTGAAAGTATTGGTGGCAGCCGCAATTGTTTTAGGTTTCTTTGTATCAACCCTAACTGGAACTGATATTAGTAGATTGTATAAACAGTGGAACCGTGAATATGTTGTTATGAAATTTGGTATATATACTTATCAAGGAAATGATTTAATTGCTAGTTTAAAACCACAAATTAGTCCATTATTTGGTTATGATACCGCAGCAAAAGAATTCCGTGAGTATTATGAAGAAAATAAACAAGAACAAAAAACAAATGAGTATACAGATATATTTAAAGGAAAGAATGTTATAGTAATACACGCCGAAAGTATACAAAATTACTTGTTAGATATTGAAATAAATGGAAAAGAAATCGCCCCTAATTTAAAAAAATTAGCTGAAGAGGGTATGTATTTTTCTAATTTCTATTCTCAAGAAAGTGTTGGAACAAGTAGTGATACTGAATTTACTTATAGTACATCTTTACTTCCCGCAAGTAGTGGAACTGTCTTTGTAAGTTATTGGGATCGTGAATATCCTTCAATTCAAAAGTTTCTAAAAGAAGAAGACTATTATGTCTTTAGTATGCACGCTAACAAAGGTAATATGTGGAATAGAGAAGTAATGCATAAACAATTAGGATATGATAGATTTTATTACTATGATAAAGATTATAAAATAGATGAAACAATTGGTTTAGGTTTATCTGATAAATCATTCTTCCGACAATCAGTTCAAAAAATTAAAGATATTTCTGAAAAACATGATAAATATTATGGATTATTAATTATGTTAACAAACCATACACCATTCGAAGGTTTAGAAGATACAACCGATTTAGATTTAACATATAAATATACAAAAACCGATGAAATAACAGGAGAAAAAACAGAAGTAGTTAATGATTACTTATCTAATACAACTTTAGGTAAGTACTTTACAACAGCTCATTATGCAGATGAAGCTATTGGTGAATTTGTTGATCAATTAGATAAAGAAGGATTACTAGAAGACACTGTATTAGTAATCTATGGTGATCATGATGCTAAAGTTAAAAGAGCTGAGTATGATTATTACTATAATTACAATCCTGAAACTGATTCTAAACGCTCAAAAAGTGATCCAGAATACAAAGAATTTACCAAATATGATTACGAACTAAATCGTAAAGTACCATTCATTATATGGACTAAAGATGAAACATTAAGAAAAAAAATAAATAAAGAAATTACAACAATTACAGGAATGTATGATGTATTACCAACCTTAGGAAACATGCTTGGAATATATGATGAATATGCATTAGGCCATGATGTATTTAGTACTGATGATCACTTTGTAGTTTTCCCAAATGGGAATTGGATTACCGATAAAATGTATTATGATAGTCAAAATGGTGAAGCAATCATATTTGATGAAGAATCCGTCATTGATAAAGATTACATTTCAAAATACACTGAAAGAGCTGAAAAAGAAATTGCAGTATCAAATGATATAATTGTTCACGATTTAATTAAGAAAACCAAAGAATCAGATGAAGTAATAAAAGGAGGGCAAAAATGAAAAAGAAGCGTAGAATCAATATCAAAAGAGTAGCTATTTTAATCATTCTTCTCGCACTTATAGTAGTAGGAATAGTACTAGGTATAAACAAATTGACACATAAAGAGAATAAAACTCAAGAAGTTAAAGAAGTAGCTTCAATTGAAGCTTATGGATATACTCTAAAAGATAATGCTACATCTTATTATAAAAAGCTTTTTAAAGAATTAGAAAAAACATTAAATGAAAAAGAAGTAGATGAAAATAAATATGCTGAATTAGTCGCACAAATGTTTATTGCAGATTTCTTTAATTTAGACAATAAAATAAGCAAAAATGATGTTGGTGGCAAACAGTTTGTCTATGCCGATTACCAAACTGACTTTGAAAAATTTGCCATGGATTCAATGTATAAATCAGTTGAAAGTGATGTATATGGTGATCGTAACCAAGAACTCCCAGAAGTTACAAATGTTGAAGTTATTAAAGTCAAAAATGAAACATATACTTATGGAGAAAATAGTGATGATAATGCTTATGTTTTCAATTTTAAAATTGAATATAAAACCGATATGGATTATCAAACTGAAGGAAGCTTAATTCTAATTCATAATGGAAATAAAATAGAAGTTGCTTCAATGAGTGAAAAAAGTGCTAGTGAATAGGACTTTTTTTCTATATTGTGTTATAATTAAAATAGGTGAGTAGGATGAAGAAAAATATTATAATATCATTTTTAATCGCAATAGTATGCATTATGGCTATAAGTTATGCCGCATTTTCTCAAACATTAAATATAAATGGCACTGCATCAATAAGTAGTACTTGGGATATAAAAATAATTAATGTTACTACAAAAAACATAATAGGCAACGCCACTAAAGCATTTGAACCAGTCGTATCAGATACTGCTGCTACATTTAAAACTAATTTAGTGAAACCAGGTGACAGTATGACATATGAAGTAACAATAGCTAATAATGGTAACATAGATGCTAAAGTGGAAAGCATTGAAATGACTGATTCAAATAATCCTGATATAATCTTTTCAAAATCAGGAATCAATGAAAACGATTTACTAGAAGCTGGTGCTAGACAAACCTATGATGTGACTATCACTTATAATAAAGATACAACATCGCAACCAAAAGAATTATCTGCAACTTTAACTGTAAAACTAAATTATGTTCAAAATTCATAATTTAGTTTTTTTCTTGTTTATTTTTAAAATTAAATGAATATATTAATATAGGTGATTTAAATGGAAACAAAAGAAAAGTTTAAAGACTTTGTTAAAAATAATCCAATATTATTAAAACATGTCAAAGATGGTAAAATGACTTGGCAAAAATTTTATGAAATTTATGATTTATATGGTGAAGATAAAGAAGCGTGGAAAGACTATTTAATTAAAGAGCAAGCACCAACAAAAGCCGTATCTACATTTGATTTAGCTAGTTTTATAAAAGGCTTAGATTTAGATGGTATTCAAAATGGTGTTAATAGTCTACAAAGAGTATTAAGTTTACTTCAAGATATGTCATCAAATAAAAGTGTTCAAACAAATACATATAAACCAAGACCAATTTATAAACACTTTGATGATTAATGACTTTAGATTTACAATTTAAAATAAAAGAAAACGAAAACTACTTAAGGTATTTGCGCGAGCATGCCCACTGGTATAAAACATTAAATAGAACACCTTGGGAATTTAAAAGATTTGAAGAAGAAGTAAAAGAAGCCTATCATTTATCAAAAGTAGATAGATTAGAAAGAGCGTTTAATACTTTTGAAATGCTTGAAAAAATATTGGTTAGTTTCAAATAATATGTTAAAATATAATCGGTGATTCAAAATGCGAATTATAAGTGGTAAATATAAAGGAAAAAAATTAAAAGGTTTTAACATAGAAGGAACAAGGCCAACCATGGATAGAGTAAAAGAATCTTTATTTGGAATGATTCAAAACTATATACCAAATAGTGTAGTTTTAGATTTATTCGCAGGAAGTGGTGCATTAGGACTTGAAGCTGTAAGTAATGGCGCTAAAAGATGTTTTTTAATTGATAATAATATTGATGCTATAAGGACTATTAAAGAAAATAGCCAAATCTTTGAAGAAAAATTAGACATCATAAACACCGATTATAAAAAGTTTTTAAAAACAACCGAAGAAAAATTTGATATTATTTTCTTAGACCCACCTTATAAAGAAAATCAAATGGATAAAGCTTTAAGAATAATTGAAGAAAGAAAATTACTTAACGATAGAGGAATAGTTGTTTGTGAATATGAAATTTCTAATCCTCAAACCAATTTAAAATTAATAAAAGAAAAAAGTTATGGATCGAAAAAAATAAAAATTTTCGAAAAATAACTTTTTTTTAAAAATAAAAAAGGATTTCACCAGTCTACATCGTATATAAATATATGAGGGAGGTGAAATAATTTTAAAATATCCATTTGTAAAACAGCGTGGAATAAAAGATTGTGGTCCAGCCTGTGTCCAAATGATTTTAAAATACTATCATGGATATATCAGTATAGACAAATTAAGCGAAATGTTGAATACAAACCAAAACGGGACCACTGCTTATAACATTAAAGAAACATTAAATTGTTTAGGATTTAAGAGTTATGGATTAAAGTCAAATAATATTTCAAAATTAAAATTACCTTGTATAGCACATGTAATAATAAATAGCTCCTACAAACATTATATTGTCATATACAAAGTAAACTTAAAAAAAGAAAAAATATTAATAGCTGATCCATCTACAACAATAAAACAAATCTCATTTAAAGAATTTAACCAAATATGGACTGGTATAACCATCCAAATGAATCCAATAAGGCATATAGTTTACGAACAAAAACCAAGAATATTCAATTTTATATCTCATTACATTAAACAAAATTTATGGATAGTTATATTTATTAATATTCTTTCAGTTATTTTTAGTATATTTTCTGTGTTAGCATCTTTATTTTTTCCTATAATTTTATCTAACATAAACAATAAAGAAGCAACCAAGATAATAATAGGATTCTCATTAATTTTTTTAATTAAAAATTTAATACTATTTTTAAAAAACAAATTATTAATAAAACTCAATTTGAAATTAGATAAAGAACTTCAGATGGATATTTTTCAAAACATTTTGAACCTTCCTTACCGTTATTACAGAAGGAAGACAACTGGAGAAATTACTAGCTATTTCAATGATCTATATGTAGTTAGAAATGTTATAACCGAACTTACCCAAATAGTTTTCATCGAAATACCGTTAATCATTATACTTTTTATCCTTGTATTGAAAATAAATATTATACTTCTATTTATTTTATTAGCTCTGTTTCTTTTATTTTTATTAATAACAATAATTTACCGAAAAAAACAAAATATGTGGGTATCTGAAGAGGTTAGAAATAAATCATTAATAAATTCATACATTGTTGAAAATATCATGGGTTTTGAAACATTAAAGAATTTAAATATAAAAGAAAAAATTTGTAATATATTTAAAGTAAAACATAACAATTTAAGTTCAGCAACTAAAAAAATGTATAAATATTCAGAAAAAGCAGAAATGTTAAAAAATATTATTAATGATTTTGGATTAGTTATAATTACTATTTTTATCATTAAAATATGCAATAGTGATTCACAAGCCTTTATTACTGCTTTTATATTATCTTCATTACTAATATCATCTGTAAAAAACATATTTAATTATAGCTATCAAATAAGTGAATTAAAAGTTGCTTTAAATAACTTGGCCGAATTATCACAAAGAAAATCAGAAAACTTAAAACCAGTTTATGCGGAAGGTGATATTACTATTAAAAATTTAAGTTACTCTTTTGACAGCACTAAAAAAGCATTAAAAAAAATTAACTTAAAAATCAAAAAAGGAACTAAAGTAATGGTTACTGGATCATCTGGTAGTGGAAAATCCACATTGTTCAAAATAATTAAAGGCTATTATAAAGATTACGATGGTAGTGTTAAAATAGGGGATAATGAAGTAAGCAAATACAATTTTGATGGAATAAATTATGTTTCACAAAAAGAAATATTATTCACAGGAACATTAGAAGATAATTTATATTTAAAAAGTAAAAACCAAACAAACACTAAAATATGTGAAATACAAGATTTTATTAATGATTTAAAC
Source organism: uncultured Bacilli bacterium (assembly GCA_944358675.1). Lineage (GTDB taxonomy): Bacteria > Bacillota_I > Bacilli_A > RF39 > UBA660 > Coprosoma. The sequence goes on from CALVRN010000013.1 coordinate 15,700, forward strand.
ATGCTTATTGAAGAAGATGGTTTTAATCTTTCGGGTGGACAAAAACAAAGAATCATTTTAGCTAGAGCTTTAAATAATTTTAATATTCTAATTATTGATGAAGGTTTAAACCAAGTAAGCATAGATATGGAAAGGAGAATTTTAAAAAATATTTTTAATGTATATCAAGACAAAACTATAATATATATTTCACACAGATTAGATAATTTAGATCTTTTTCATCATTTCATCAAAATAAATAAAGGAGAAATTATTATCAATACTAAACGTAATAACTAGAAAGGAATTTTATGTATTTAAACAATAAAGAACTCATAAAAATAACAGGCGGAGGTTATGGACTTTGGGCAATTCTAGGAGGAGTAATAACTTTTATTATAAGTGCAATTGAAGGATTTCTTAATCCAATAGAATGTAATGGTTAAAGATAGCGAATTACAAAAAATTTATGGTGGCAGTATCACCGCAACATTTATAAATGCTATAGTTAAAGGATTAAGTCTATTAATTGAACTTGGTAAAAGTTTAGGATCATCAATAAGGCGTATAACCTCCGGTTCTACCTGTTCAGTAAAGTAAGCATAAGCTTACTTTTTGAATGAAATAAAACGTAAAATTTGATATATTGCGTTATATTTAAAGATTTTGCTTGAAAACAGGTAACTACCGTGTTATAATATCTTTAGCCAAGAAGGGAGGGATTTTTATGACAAAAGTAGTTGTTAGAAATGGTAACGTTGATGGTGCATTAAGAAACCTAAAGGTTGCTAATAGTAAAGATGGCTCCCTAGCACAATTAAGAGAAAAACAAGATGGTTATTTAAAACCAGGAGTTAGAAGAAGAAACGCCAAGAAAGAAGGCATCAAAAACACTCGTCGTCGCAATCGTCGCGAAAATCGCGGATACTAATAAGCCATTATATATGGCTTTTTTCTAAAAGGAGGAGAAACTATGCGTAATCAAATTTTAGAAGATTTAAAAACAGCTATGAAAAATCAAGATAAAGAAAGATTATCAGTAATAAGAATGGTTAAAGGTGCCATTCAAATGAGTGAGTTAAATAAGAAACATGAACTTTCAGATGAAGAAGTTATCGATGTTATTTCAAAAGAAATTAAATCCAGAAAAGATTCCATCAATGAATTTAAAAAAGGTGGTAGAGAAGATTTAATAGAAAAAACTCAAAATGAAATTGCTATTTTGTCTGAATATTTACCAAAGCAATTAACTGAAGAAGAATTAAACGAAATAATTGATAAAATTTTTGATGAAGTAAAGCCAGAATCTTCTAAGGATATGGGTAAAATCATGAAAGAACTAAAACTACAAGTAAATGGTAAAGCAGATATGGGGTTAGTAAGTAAAATTGTAAAAGAAAAAATAAAGTAGACTGAAAAGTCTACTTTATTATTATGGTCCAGTCGGTCCAGTTGGTCCAGTTGGTCCTGTCGGTCCAGCAGGTCCAGTCGGTCCAGTTGGTCCACTAGCACCAGTCGGTCCAGTTGCTCCAATCGCACCATCAGGTCCAGTCGGTCCAGTCGGTCCACTAGCTCCAGTTGGTCCACTAGCACCAGTCGGGCCAGTTGCTCCAGTCGCACCATCAGGTCCAGTCGGTCCAGTTGGTCCACTAGCTCCAGTTGGTCCACTAGCCCCAGTCGGGCCAGTTGCCCCAGTCGCACCATCAGGTCCAGTCGGTCCAGTCGGTCCGCTAGCTCCAGTTGGTCCACTAGCACCAGTTGCCCCTGTAGCTCCAGTAGCTCCAGTAGCCCCAGCTGGTCCAGTCGGTCCCGTAGGTCCACTTGCACCAGTCGGCCCTGTTGCTCCAGCAGGACCAGTAGCCCCAGTCGGGCCAGCTATAGTACTAGCCGAACCAGTAGCTCCAGTAGCCCCAGCTGGGATTGTTAAATTTAAAAATAAATTTGGTGTAGTACCAGTTATACTAGCACTCGCTTGACTACCAGGAGCTCCAGTTGTTACCGTTCCAATAGTAATATTAGGAGTGGCTCCAGTCGGACCAGTAGCTCCAGCAGGCCCTGTAGGTCCAGTTGCTCCAGTAGCTCCAGTCGCACCTGTCGCCCCAGTCGCCCCAGTCGCACCTGTCGCGCCAGCTGGAATACTAAATGTTAATACTGCATTTTGATTAGTTCCAGTATTAGATACCGTAGCTGGTGTTCCAGGAGCTCCAGTTGTTGTAGTTCCAACAACTATTGTGGCCGGTCCCGTAGGTCCGGTTGGACCTGTTGGACCAACATTTCCAATTTGTGCTTGACAGCGTCTGCCTTCTTCCAGTATTTGATCTATTTTATTATTACAGTTCTTGCCCATACTCGCTCTCCTTTCTTTACTATTTTATGTATTAAAATAAATAATGATTAATACTTTTGTGAAAAAAACATAGTATTTTAAATTTTTATGTGATAAAATCAAGATGGAGGTATAATTATGAATAATTAATTTGAATTAAAACAGTTAAAATTGACATTTCATCATTTTAGTTCTGGTGAATTAAACAAAGGAATGCCACTTGCAACCAGTGTTGAACTAAAAAATGAGTATAATTTTGAAAAAAAAGAGGAGTACTGGGTAAAAGTAGTATCTCACACATATGTGAGTTTAGAAGAAAGTCATAAAGATAGTACAGATACTTATGAAGAAAAAATAGATGGAAATATAATCAAAGAACTTGAGATATATGATTTAAGAAATTTAAAAAATAACTACTTTACTGATAAAAATCCTGAACAATTTACACACTGGGAAATAGAATATAATTATTACTTTAAAATCGTAGGAACCTATGACCAAGAGCCGGAAGAAATCAAAAAAATTAGTGAAATATTAAACTTCAAACAAATAATAGAAGAAGAAACTAATAAAATAAAGAAAAAGTTAAATTCAAAACAATACTAAAATTGCTTGAAAAATCATAAAGTTATGTTATAATATTATTGGCTTTTTTAAAAGAACACATGAATATGGATTTGAGTGCCTAGTGCCTTTTAGGTGGCACCCTTGTTAAAATATTCAGAGGATAATAACAAAAGGAGGAAGAGAAAATGGCAGTTGTGTCAATGAGTTATTTATTAGAAGCTGGTGTTCATTTCGGACACCAAACTAAAAGATGGAACCCTAAAATGAAAGAGTACATCTTTACAGCTAGAGATGATATTTATATTATCGATTTACAAAAAACAGCTAAAAAAATTGAAGAGGCTTATGCTGCTTTAAAAGAAATAGCTGCTAATGGTGGTAAAGTTCTATTTGTTGGAACTAGAAAACAAGCATCTGAAGCTGTTAAAGAAGAAGCTTTAAGATCAGGATCATTTTACGTTAATGAAAGATGGTTAGGTGGAACATTAACTAACTTCAAAACAATCAGAAGAAGGGTTAAAAGATTAGAACAAATCGAAAAAATGGAAAAAGATGGAACATTTGAACTTTTACCTAAAAAAGAAGTAGTACACATCAAAAAAGAATATGATAAATTAAATAAATTATTATGTGGTATTAGAGATATGTATAAATTACCACAAGCAATGTTTATTGTTGATCCATCTAAAGAAGAAATTGCTATCAGAGAAGCAAGAAAATTAAACATTCCAGTATTTGGTATTGTTGATACTAATTGTGATCCTGATATGGTTGACTATGTAATCCCAGGTAATGATGATGCTATTAGAGCAGTTAAATTAATCGTTGGTGTTATGAATAATGCTATCGTTGAAGCCAATGGTGGAAAAATTGTTGATTACACAAGCGATAACCGCAAAGAAGAAAAAGGCGAAGATATCATGAAAAAAGCTTTAGAAACTGTTAAACGTAAAGAAGATAGAAAACCAAAAAATGACCGTAAATCTGATAAAAAAAGTTATAATAAGTCATCTGAAAAAGTAGAAAAAACTCCAAAAGAAGAAGCTAAAAAAGAAGAAGTTAAAGAGGTAAAAGAAGTTAAATCTGAACCTAAAAAAGCCGTTAAAGAAGATTTAACAACTAAAACTGTAGCTGAACTTCGTGAATTAGCTAAAGCTAAAGAAGTTAAAGGATATTCTACAATGAAAAAAGCTGAATTAATTGAAGCTTTAAAATAGTAAATAAGATGACATAAAGTCATCTTTTTTTAAATAAAAAGAGGAGGAAATATATGATTAGTGCAAGTTTAGTCAAAGAACTAAGAGAGAAAACTGGAGCAGGAATGCTTGATTGTAAAAAAGCATTAGAAGCTACAAATGGTAGTATTGATGAAGCTGTTGATTGGTTAAGAGAAAAAGGTATCTCTAAAGCCGCTAAAAAAGCTGATAGAATTGCTGCCGAAGGTGTTGCTGCTATTTTAACTGAAGGAAATGATGCTGCTATTTTAGAAATGAACTCTGAAACAGATTTCGTTGCTAAAAATGCCGAGTTTCAAGAATTAGTAAGCGAAACTTTAAAAACTATTATTAAAAGTGATGCCAAAACTTTAGATGAAGTTTTAAACTTACCATATGCAGAAGGAACTATCAATGATTTCATTATTGCAAAAACTGCTAAAATTGGTGAAAAACTATCATTAAGAAGATTTGCTAAAGTAACTAAAAAAGATAATGAAAGCTTTGGTGAATACATCCACATGGGTGGAAAAATTGCAGTTTTAATCGTAACAGAAGGAACAGATAGTACAGTAGCTAAAGATATTGCTATGCATGCTGCTGCAATGCGTCCAAGTTATGTAAGTGAATCTGATGTTCCAGCTGATGTATTAGAAAAAGAAAAAACAGTTTTAAAAGAACAAGCTATGAATGAAGGCAAACCAGCTGAAATTGCCGAAAAAATGGTTCAAGGTAGACTTAATAAATTTTATAAAGAAATTTGTCTAGAAGAACAACCATTTGTTAAAGATAGCGATATCAATGTTAAAACATATGCTAAAAATAACGGTGGAAAAGTCGTTGCTATGTACCGCTTTGAAGTAGGCGAAGGAATGGAAAAGAAAGAAGAAAACTTTGCCGAAGAAGTAGCAAAACAAATGAAATAAGTATCCAAAGTGATACTTTTTTTCTAAAGGAGAAAAAACATGAATAATCAATTAATTATCATAGAAATAGGAAACACAAACATCATGAAAATTTATGAAGGTAGTAATCTTATTAAAGAGATAAACCATGTTGAAATAGGAAAAAATGGTGTAAGTAATCATACCTATGAGGGTTCTGTCACAACCCCACTAGGTAAATTTAATCTTGGTATTGCCTTTGGAACTCATGATTTAAATATAAACTACCCATACATTAAAATAAGTTCAAACCATTATTGGGTCGATGATCCAAATTCCAAGTATTATAATAATTTAGTGAACTTAAATGAATACATAAATACTTTTGATTATCCATATATAGTAAATACAAATCAAAAAGAATTTTTATCCGCTGAACACCTAATAGATTATCCGAAACAATATGAATATGCCGTTTATATTGAGTATAATGTAGATGGTGAGAAATACGAAGATGGAATAGGTAAAGGCTCTGCCATCTTCCTCCACTGTCTAGGTGATAAAGGATATACAGGTGGATGTGTCGCTATTCCCAAAGAAGATATGCTTTTTATCTTAAACTTTTTAGATAGAAATAAACATCCTCAAGTTTTAATAAAAATGCACGAATAAATATTAAAATATAACATATAATATGATTGTAAATATAAAATATAATATATTAAGTTGACAAAATATTATAATAATGATACAATTCCTTTAGAAAAGAGGTGTGCATATGGAAGCAGCAACTAGTGCTATAAGTGTACAAGTAGATTCATATGATAAAGAAATGGCAAATAGTATATTAAAAAATCTAGGCCTTAATATGAGTACTTTTGTAAATATGGCTATAAAACAATTGATTTATACAGATGGATTACCATTTGAAGTAAAAAACCCCAAACCAAGTAGTGAATTATTAGAAGCTCTCAAGGAGGGAGAAGATATTTTAAATGGCAAAATTGATGCAAAAGGATATAATAATGCTTACGACATGTTAAAGGATTTAAAAAAATAATATGAACAATCTTAAAAACACAAAATATATCATCAAATATACAAGTAAATTTAAAAAACAATTCAAAAAAATAATGAAGCAAGGTAAAAATGAACAAAAGTTTTTGGATGTTTTGGAATATCTAGCTAATGGCAAAGAATTACCAAAAAAATATCGGAATCATCATTTAATTAATAGTGGTGAATATCTTAGTTGTAATGAATGTCATATTGAACCAGATTGGTTACTTGTATATAAAATTCAAAATGAAGAATTAATACTTTTACTTTTTGCAACAGGAAGTCATAGTGAAATATTTAAATAAAAATAGTAAAGTGAATAAAATACTCATTTTACTATTTTTTCTTTTCAAAATAACTATATAATATTTAATGATGAGATATGGAGAATAATATCAATAGATGCAGATAATACAATAAAAATAATGAGAGGTGAAAGCATAGGAAATATGTCATGGGATATTTTGGGCGGAACTAATGGTTCTAATGATTGGGCAAGGCCAGCAGAAATAAATACTTATTTAAATAGTGAATATTTAAAAACACTATCTAATCAAAATATAGTAGTTACTCACTCATGGAGTATAGGAGCATTAGAAATGGAAAACACAGATTTGTCCGCTCAAATATTAGCAGAAAAAAGTCGTGTTTGGAATGGTAAAATAGGTTTAATTACCGTTGATGAATATTTAAATGCAAATACAAATGTTGAGAATTGTGGCAATTATCATTTAAACAATCTTAATAGAACAAGTTGTTTAACAACTAATTGGATATATGACATAGTTCCCACTAATGGATACTTATTTACAATTTCGCCTTTAATTAACGATATTGACACCGTGTTTCATATAAATGGAACTAGCAGTTATGCTGGAAACATTGGTAATTATAATGCTAATAATTCAAGAGGAATTGTTCCAGTTCTATATCTTTCATCAAACATTACATTATCTGGCCAAGGAACAGAAAACAACCCTTACGTTATTACAAATTAAAATTTACAAAATAAGAACATTTTATACCATAAATATTGTTCTTATTTTTTTGTTAGTTTTTTGTAAACTACCTTAAAAATCATTAATACCGTTGTTTTAAAAGTAAAAATATATTATAATTAATAATGGATAGTGAGGTAGTAAAATGGATTATTCAAAATTAAAAGTTCCAAATCACGTTGCTATCATTGTTGATGGTAATGGAAGATGGGCTACTGAAAAAGGAATGTCTAGAAGTGAAGGACATAATGAGGGATTTTTAAATGTAAAAAGATTAAGTGCCTATATATTTTCTAAAAATATAAAATATTTAAGTGCTTATTTATTTTCAACTGAAAACTTTAAAAGAAGTCAAGGGGAAGTAAGTTTCCTAATGAATTTATTAGTAGGAAAATTAAAAGAAATATTAGAATTTTGTCACGAAGAAAAAATAAAAGCCATCTTCTCAGGAAGGAAAGACAATTTATCAGACAAGGTCATTAAAGCCATGAAAAAAATTGAAGAAGAAACAAGTATATACAAAGATAGAGTATTTAACATTTGTTTCAATTATGGTGGTCATGCTGAAATAATAGATGCTACCAAAAAAATAGTTGAAGATGTCGAAAATGGTAAATTAGATATAAATAAATTAGATGAAGATACATTTAGTAAATATTTATATCAAGATTTACCACCAGTTGATTTAATGATCAGAACATCTGGTGAACAAAGATTAAGTAACTTCATGTTATGGCAAAATTCATATGCTGAATTCTATTTTCCAAAAACATATTTTCCAGACTTTGATGAAAAAGAATTTGATAAAGCAATTTTAGAATATACCAAACGAGATAGAAGATTTGGAGGTATCGATTATGAAAACAAGAATAATTAGTGCGATAGTCGCTCTAGCTATAATTATTCCATTAATTGCTATAGGTGGAACAGCATTCAATATAGGTGTATATATAATTTCACTAATTGCCTTAAAAGAATTTCTAGATACAAAATCAAGTAAAAAACAATTACCAATTTTTATTCAATTAATCGCATATATTTTTATAACAGTAATACTCATAGCTAATTCCAAAGACATTTCAAATGTTTTCACATTAGATTATCGTATTTTATCAGCTTTATTCATGACATTTTTAATACCGACCGTATTTTATCATGAACGTTCTAAATACAGTATTAATGATGCATTTTTCCTAATAGGTGCCTTACTTTTCTTAGGTGTATCTATGTCACTTTTAATATTAGTTCGTTCAATAGATATAAATTTACTTATATTTTTACTATTAATACCAATGGCAACTGACATCTTTGCTTACTTAACAGGCATGCTTATTGGTAAACATAAATTGTTAGAAGAAATATCACCAAAGAAAACAGTAGAGGGAATGATAGGTGGAACAATTATGGGTGTATTTATTAGCGCAATGTTCCATCATACTGTAATAGACCCAATGTTTCCAAAAATTGAAATACTTGCAATATGTACTTTTTTATCATTATTAGGTCAATATGGAGATTTAGTATTCTCAGCTATTAAACGTTACTTTGGTAAAAAAGATTTCTCTAATTTAATTCCAGGTCATGGTGGAATATTAGATAGATTAGATAGTATTATATTTGTACTATTAGGCTTTATGTTCTTTATTACAATAATATAAAAGGGGTGATTTAATGACATTAATATATTTTATACTAATCTTAGGAGTCATTATCTTAATTCATGAATTTGGTCATTTCATATTTGCTAAAAAAGCTGGAATATATGTTTATGAATTTTCAATCGGTATGGGTCCAAGAATTTTCAAATGGACTAGAAAAAATGATGAAACAGAATATTCAATCAGACTAATACCAATTGGTGGTTTCGTTCAAATGGCTGGTGAAGAAATTGAGGATGATCCAGAAGTTCCAAAAGATAAAAAATTTAGTGTAAAAACATTTGGACAAAAATTTATGACTGTTATTGCTGGTATTATGAATAACTTTATTTTAGCTATTGTTCTTTTCTTTATTATTGCTTTATTTAATGGTGCACCACAAAACAAAGCAATAGTAGGAGAAATAAGCGAAGATTATCCAGCATACACTTCTGGTTTAAAAACAGGAGATAAAATTTTAAAATTAAATGGCAAATCGGCTAGTACATATGATACTCTAGCTCTAGAACTTCAAGTAAATACTGGGGAAAAAATAGAATTAGAAGTAGAACGTAATGGTGAAACCAAAACCGTAACTCTAACACCAAAAAAAGTCAAAGAAAACGGTGAAGAAATTTATAGATATGGGTTTGCTATTACTGATGAAGTAGAAACAGGATTCTTTGCTTCAATAAAATACGCCTTTTCAAAAACATTTAGCTTACTTCATCAAATGGTCTTAATTATTTACTATTTAATAACTGGAAATTTAGGAATTAATGCATTATCCGGACCAGTAGGAATTTTTGGGATAGTAGGAACAGCAGCCGATGCAGGAATCTGGTCAGTTTTAAGTTTAATTGCTTTACTAAGTGTAAATGTTGGATTTATTAATTTACTACCAATTCCAGCATTTGATGGAGGAAGATTAATCTTTATCATAATTGAAAAAATAAAAGGTAAACCAGTTGATCCAAAACTAGAAAACACAATTCATGCTGTAGGACTTTTCTTATTAATGGCTTTAATGCTTTTAATTACCTATAATGACATCATTAGATTAATTAAATAGGAGGATATATGCTTAAAGTAGAAAAAATTACAAAATACTATGGTGACTTTCTTGCCGTTGATAATCTTTCTTTTGAAGTAAAAGAAGGAGAAATATTTGGTTTATTAGGTGTCAACGGAGCTGGAAAAACAACAACATTCAGAATGATAATAGGTTTACTAAAACCAACTAGTGGTGAAATTACATTAGATAACCATGAAATAGATTATAGCATAACCGATAAAATTGGTTTTTTAACAGAAGAACGTAGTTTACTTACTAAAATGACTGTTAAAGAGCAATGTATTTACTATGGAACTTTAAAAGGCATGAAAGAAAAAGATATTTTAGCTAAATTAGATGAATTATTAAAAAAATTTAAAATAGAAGAATATAAAGATAAAAAAATAAAAGAACTCTCAAAAGGTAATCAACAAAAAATTCAATTTATAACAGCTATAATTAATAGTCCTAAATTATTAATATTAGATGAACCATTTTCTGGTTTAGATCCATTTAACGTAGAAATGTTTAAAAATGAAATAAAAGAAATGGCTGAAAATGGAAGTATCATTATTTTTTCATCTCACCGTATGGAACACGTAGAACAATTTTGTAAAAAATTAGTCGTTTTAAAAAATGGTAAAACAATTTTATCTGGTGATCTTCAAGATATTAAGAAAAAATACCGTAAAAAAAATATCATTGTTGCTGGTGATATTGATGAAAACAAAATCAAACAAATAGATGGTGTATTATCTGTCAACCTAAATAATTTAGAATATGAAATAAAGATTTCTGATGAAAACATTGCAAATAAAGTATTTGAGGAAGTTAGCAAAGGAAAAAACATTACTAAATTCTGTGTTGAAGAACCAAGCCTAAACGAAATATTTATTGAAACAGTAGGTGAAACCTATGAATAAATTAAAATTCTTAACAAAAATAAGCCTAAAAAGGAAAATTAATACCAAATGGTTTTTAATAGCAAATATCATATTTGCTATATTAATAATTGGCCTTTTAAATATTGATACAGTAATTAGTTTCTTTGGTGGCGATTTTGATAAAACTCAAATAATTTATGTCAAAGATAATACAAATAAGACATATGATATTTTAAAAGTCCAAAATGATTCTTATAAAAATTTGACTGATGAAGATGAGAATGCTTTTAAATTAGAAAAAACAAATAAAACTTCAGAAGAAATATTTAAAGATAAAAAAAATAAAGATGTTTGGTATTTAACTATTGATATTGACACAGATAATTACATAAAAGCAACCCTTACTTCCGATGGTTATATTAATACTACATCATATGCTGGAATATCAACAATTATCAACAACACTAAAACAATTATTGCCATGGAAGAAAGTAATATAAGCTCTGAAGAATTAGCTAAAATTTCTTCACCAGTAACCTTAGAAAGAAAAATATTAGATGAAAGTAAAAAAGGTGAAGATGAAAACATGCAAATGATTATGAGCACTGTTTTTCCAATATTAATACTACCATTTTTTGCCTTAACTATGTTTTTAGTTCAAATGGTTGGCGCTGAAATAAATGATGAAAAAACAACTAGAGGTATGGAAATAATTATATCTAATGTTTCGCCTAAAACGCATTTATTTTCAAAAGTAATTGCCAGCAACTTATTTGTTTTACTTCAAGTCGCATTACTGATTATATTTGCTATCATAGGCTTTGTAATTCGTGGTTTAGTTGGTTCATCATCTAGTGGCTTTAACATTAATGAAATTTTAAAACCATTATTAGAAAGCAATATTATTTCAAATTTAGTTTATATAATTCCACTTACACTAGTATTAATGGTTTTAACTTTCATTGCTTATGCTCTGTTAGCTGGTATTCTAGCATCTATGACTACAAACATCGAAGACTTTCAACAAATGCAAATGCCAATAGTTATCATTTCATTAATAGGTTATTATTTAGCTATGATGGCTGGTATGTTTGAAGGCTCAATATTTATAAAAGTATTATCATTTATTCCATTTATATCAGCTATTCTAGCCCCATCATTATTAGTCTTGGGACAAATTGGAATATTTGAAGTAATAATTGCCATTATACTATTAGTTATTACTATATGGGCATTACTTAAATATGGTATGCGTATTTATAAAGTAGGAATCTTAAACTATTCATCTAAAGATTTATGGAAAAAAATGTTTAAAGCCTTGAAAGGAAATTAATATGGAAAACTTATTATCAAATAAAAGTTTTAAAATAATAGTAATAATCTTAATCATTTTAATATTTATAATTGTATTATCTACAAGCTCTCAAAAAACAGTCACGAGAATCGATAATGAAACTGACTTTTCAGAAATATTAAAAAAAGATGATACTGTTATTATTGATGTTAGAACAGAAAGTGAATATAATAGTGGACATATTCCAAAAGCTATAAACATTCCATATAATGAATTAGAAAATAAAGTTACATATGACAAAGATAAAACCATTGTAGTATATTCTAAAGAAGACTCACGTAGTCATATGGCTACAGTCATTTTAGAAGACATGGGTTATAAAAACATTTATGAAGGAGATATCACAAAATACGAAGGAAAATTAGTAACCGAATAATTTTCCTAAATGCATGGGTGGCGGAATGGTAGACGCGCTACTTTGAGGGGGTAGTGAGGGAGACCTTGTGTGGGTTCAAATCCCATCCCATGCACCAAAAAAAACAAAGCCTTATTTCAAAGGCTTTTTCAAATATATACATTTATTTACACATTCATATTTCATATATATTGACAAAAATATAAAAACAATGGTATCATGAAATTACTTAATAGGATAACACATATATTTAATTACTTGCAGTTCCATAAATTAAAACTTTTAATCTGTGTATACTTATTAAATATTTTATGATATGGATAGTATTTAAATTATTCTTTGCTTACCTTATATGTGGAAAGTTTAGTATAGGGGAAGAAAGATGTGTTTACCAATCAAGCTATTAAGTAATATGCGCATATATGGGATCTTGATACCAAATTATATGTTATAACTGTCAGTATAACTTATAATTTACCTTAACCCATCCAAAGACATGCTTTATGACAGAAAGCATGTTTTTTGGTATATAAAAGTGTCAATAACTTGGGAAAATGTCCCGAAAAAAAGTAAACATTAACGGGAAAATATTTCCAAAATTTAAGCATA
>CALVRN010000014.1 GCA_944358675.1 uncultured Bacilli bacterium
AAACCATTAAAAAAATTGCAAATGTTATTCATTATTTCTTTTTTCATTACTATTATTAAGTTATCTCACACAAAAAACAAGTAATATCTTAGTAAATTACTTGTTCTTTTCGAAAACGTTACTATTTATAGCCTAAGAAAATTATATTAAAACAAATTATGATATTTTAAAGGGGCTGTGAATAGTAACCACACTTTTACTCTTTTACTCTTTTTCTCTGAGAAGTAATAAAAATACTTGACAATCATAGTATTTATATGTATAATCATTTGTGTAATTTGAAAAAGGAAAGAAGAAGTATCCACTTCTCACCCGATTGCTAGAAAGCGATGGGTTTAATGCCGAAGAAGTTTTAAAGCTTATTTTAATGTGCATTTTAGTGGATACTTTGTATTCACTTTTTTATTGGAGGTGTCTAGTATCGCAAGAGATAAAGATTTGTATATCAATGATCAAATACGAGCAAAAGAGGTTATGGTAATTGGTCCAAATGGTGAGCAATTAGGTGTTAAACCGATTAAAGATGCACTTACTTTGGCTGATTATGCAGGTTTTGATTTAGTACTTATGAATCCTGGTGGAAAACCACCTGTTTGTAAGATAATGGATTATAATCGTTATAAATACGAGAATAAGAAAAAGCAAAAAGAAAACATGAAAAAACAAAGAGAAGCTAACTTAGATATGAAAGAATATAAGTTATCTGTCAATATTGATGTTCATGATTTTAATACTAAATTAAATAATGCAAGTAAATATTTAGAAAAAGGTCATAAAGTAAAGGTAAGTATTCGTTTTAAAGGTCGTGAAATTACACATAGCTATTTAGGTAAAGATGTTTTAATGCGCTTTGCGGATGCAGTAAAAGATATTGCTGTTATTGAGCAAGCACCTAAAATTGATGGTCGTATTATGGCAATGATACTTGCGCCAATTAAAGAAAAATAGGAGGAATGTTTGTGGCTAAAATTAAAGCGAAATCACATAAGGGATTGTCTAAAGTTTTAAAAGTTAGAAAAAGTGGTTCAATTAAATTTCAACCAGCTATGAAAAATCACAAATTGACACATAAGAGTAATCAATCAAGAAGAAGAAGACATCATGAATCAGAGATGAGTTCATCTGATATTAAAAGATTAAAAGATTTAATTAATAAATAATTGAAGGAGGAATTGAAATGAGAGTTAAAGGTGGAACTATTCATCGTGCACGCCGTAAAAAAGCTTTAAAGCAAGCTAAAGGTTATTTCGGTAGTAAGCATAGATTATATAAAACTGCTAAAGAACAAGTGATGCATTCAGGTGCTTATGCTTATAGAGATAGAAAAAATAGAAAAAGAGATTTTAGAAAATTATGGATTACAAGAATTAATGCAGCTTGTAGATTAAATGAAATTAGTTATTCTAAATTTATTGATGGATTAAATAAAGCAGGAGTAGAAGTAAATAGAAAAATGCTTTCTGAAATTGCTATTGATGATCCAAAAGCATTTGCAGAACTTGTAAAAGTAGCTAAAACAGCTTTAGAAGGAAAAAAATATACTCCAAAAGCTGTTAAAGTAGAGACTAAAAAAGAAGTAAAAGAAACAAAGAATGAAACTAAAAAAGAAGCTAAAAAGGAAGATACAGATTTAAGTAAATTAACTGTAGCTGAGCTTAAAAAATTAGCTAAAGATAAAAACATTGAAGGTTACTCTACAATGAAAAAAGCAGAATTAATAGATGCTTTAAAATAAGGGATTAGTCCCTTTTTTTCTTAAAGGGGTGTTTTATGAAAAATTTATATATTGATTTCGATGGGGTTATTTATAATTCTATTGAGGTTTCTTATAAAATAGCAGAAGAAGAAAACATTAATAAAGATTATGAAAGTTATTATCAATTTTTTAAGAATTTAGACTGGTGTGCTGTTTTAGAAAAGTCTGATGAAATAAACGATGCTTTTAATTGTATAAGAAAAATTATAGATAGCTCAAAATTTAATGTATTTGTTTTAACACATGTTGTATCTTTAAAAGAAGCAGAACTTAAGGTTAAATTAATTAGAGAACATTTAGATGATATAACTATAATTCCAGTACCTAAAAATTTATCTAAAGTGAAAATGGTAAGAGTTAAAGATGCTATTTTAGTGGATGATTATCCAGAAAATTTACGTGAGTGGAAAGAGGCTGGAGGTCTTGGAGTTAGGTTTGATTTAGATATGGATGGCAAGGGTTTTCCTGTAATAAACAAGCTAGATGAACTTATAAAAATGTTTTAAATACTATGTACAAAATATATGAAAAAATGGTATAATTGTACTACTTGGAGATGAGGATATGTTAGTATTAGCCAAAGCTGTACTGTCGATTATGTTAGGATTCTCTGTTTCAGTTATTTTTGGCTATTTTGCCATTAAATGGCTGAAGAAAAAACATATTAGACAGCAAGTTAGTAACACTTTAGGAGAAAGACATAAAAAGAAAAATGGAACACCTACAACAGGTGGAATAATTTTTATTATTCCAACAATTTTGATAATGATAGCCCTGGTGCTTACAGGGAAGGTCGAATTTTCAACTAATCTATTTATTGTATTGTTTGTCTTTGCTGCTTATGCAATATTTGGATATATTGATGATTATTTGATTATTAAAAAACATAATAATGAAGGACTTAGTATATTTTGGAAGTTAGTTTTACAGATTATTGTTGCTTTAGTTTTCTTTTATATGTTTTTAAGTAGTGGTAACGAGCCGATAGTTGATATTCATACACTTGGAATAAAGCTTGATTTAGGATGGCTTTATGGAATGTTTTTACTATTTGTTTTAGTTGGTAGTAGTAATGCTGTGAATATCACAGATGGTTTAGATGGACTTGCTGGTGGACTTTCAGCTATAGCATTTTTTGCTTTTGGAATTATTACTTGGGGCGCTGATTGGGCTTCTGGAAATGAGGCTATAGCTATATTTTGTTTTGTTTTAGTTGGTTCACTTGTTGGATTTTTAGTTTATAATTGTTATCCAGCTAAAATATTTATGGGTGATACTGGATCTTTATCTTTAGGTGCGGCACTTGCAAGTGTAGCAATTATTACAAATCATGAGGTAACACTTATTATTGTGGCTGGTGTGTTTGTTATTGAGACACTTAGTGTTATTGTTCAATGGATTGCAATTAGTAAATTTCATACGAAAGTCTTATTAATGGCCCCACTTCATCATCATTTTGAGAAATTAGGATGGTCTGAAAGTGATGTAGTTAGACTATTTTGGTCAGCTGGATTATTACTTAGTATGGCGGCAATTGGCTTTGGTGTGTGGATATAGAATTGGAGGATTAGATTATGGCAAAATGCGAAAAAGAAATTGAAATTGAAGTTAAAGGAAAAGATTGGGAAGGTTGTTTAGATAAAGCTTTTAATAAAGCTAATAAGAATGCTAAAATTGATGGTTTTAGACCTGGTAAAGCTCCTAAAGAGGTATTTATTAAGAAATATGGTAAACAATCTTTGTACATGGATGCAGCAGATGTTGCTGCAGATATGGCTTATCAAAAATTATTAAAAGATCATGCAGATGATGTTAAAGAATTAGTTGCTCGTCCTGATATTGCTTTAAAGGATGTTAACGATGAAAAAATTGTTTTCTTATTTACTTTAACTACTAGACCTGAAGTTAAACTTGGTAAATATAAAGGTTTAGGTATTAAAAAAGATGAGGTTAAAGCTGAAGCGGCTGAAATTGAAGATGCTATTAATCATATGAGAGAAAGATATGCTGAAGATGTATTAAAAGATGGTGCTATTGCTGATGGCGATATAGCTGTTATTGATTTTGAAGGTTTTGCTGATGGTGAAGCTTTTGAAGGTGGTAAAGGTGAAAACTATTCTTTAAAAATTGGTAGTGGAACATTTATTCCTGGATTTGAAGAACAGTTAATTGGACTTAAATCTGGTGATAAGAAAGATGTTAAAGTTACTTTCCCTGAAGATTATCATGCTGAGAATTTAAAAGGTAAAGATGCAACTTTTAAAGTTACTGTTCATGAAGTTAAAGAAGTTAAAGTTCCAGAATTAGATAAAGATTTCTTTGATGATTTAGGAATGGAAGGAATTAATACTAAGGAAGAGTTAGAAGCACAAATATCTGAAAATATTATTGCTCGTAAAGAGATGGAAGCTGAAAATAAATATATGGATGATTTACTTGAAGCAGCTGCTAAAGATGTTAAAGTTGATATTCCTGAAGCTATGATTAGTGAAGAGTTAGATAGAATGATCCAGCAATATGCTGATCATTTGAAAATGCAAGGAATTACAATTGAACAATTCTATCAATTTACTAATTCTGATGAGGAAGCTTTAAAAGATCAAATGAGACCTGAAGCTATTAAGAGAATTACTTATAGATTAATGCTTGAGGAGATTGCTAAAGAAGAAAAAATTGAAATTGATGATAAAGAGGCTAAAGAAGAAGCTAAAAAATTAGCTGAAAAATATCAAATGAAAGAGGAAGAATTCTTAAGTGCATTTGGAGGCCTTGATATAGTTAAATATGATATGAAAATGCGTAAAGCTATGGAAATCTTAAAGAAATAAGATTTCTTTTTTTTTGCTAAAATTGAAAGTTGGTATAAAAAGCTATAATTTAAATATAATGTTATAAAGGTGTTATGTATTTAATATAAAGATATCATCTTGATTTTATCTTTATATTGTGTTAATGTTTTATTAAGGAAGGAGATGACTATATAATGGCAAATATAACATCTGCTATTAATGTTAATGTTGATAGCAAAGTAAAAGATGAAGCAACAGCAATTTTAAAAGATTTAGGTCTTAATATGAGCACTGCAATCAATATGTTTTTGGTACAGGTTGTTAAAAGAGAAGGAATTCCGTTTGAAGTGACAAATCCTAAACCTAGTAAAGATACGTTAGAGGCTCTTGAAGAAGTAAAAGAAATTATAAATGACTCTAATAAATATCCTCGTTATACTAATAGAGTAGATTTAAAAAATTCTTTAGTGGCTGATGACAATGAAATATAAATACGAAGTTGTTTATTCTAATAAATTTAAAAAAAATATTAAAACAAGGCAAGGATATAAATAAATTGTTAGATGTTGTTGATAAGCTAGCTTGTGGGGAAAAATTAGAGTTAAAATATAAAAACCATAATTTGATTAATGATAAATATTATAAAAATTGTGGTGAATGCCATATTGATCCAGATTGGCTATTAGTGTATCAATATAATAATGACAAACTTATACTTATATTAGTAAATACAGGTAGTCATAGTGAACTTTTTAGATAACATTTAAGTTTGTTGATAATAAGATAATGAATTTTATATCTGTAAATAAGGTTTATAAAATGGATGATAATATATAACTTATTTAAAAAATAAAAAACCACTAAAAATTTATTTAGTGATTTTTTTTCTGATTATATTGTCTTGAGGTTTTCATTTTGTTTATTATTTCTTTGTCACGATTTGGGTTTTGAAATAACATATAGGCTTCAATATTTAATGCCTTAGCAATTATTTCTATTTTTAAAATTGTAGGACAGTGTAAACCTCTTTCAATATCTGTTATGTATCTAGGTGTTAGTGAACATAGTTCAGCAAGTTTTTCTTGGGATAGATTATTTTTGTATCTATAGTATTTTATATTGAATATTAAAAGTTCTTTTAGGTTATTAAAAGTTAGCTTCATGTTTTCACCTCTGCAATCTATGATATTATTTACTGCAAAATATTCACACAAACTATTTACTGCAAAGTAATATTGTGTTATAGTATTAATGTAAAGTAAAAATAGGATGATGAATAATTGTTGCTTTGTGTTTAAAAATATTCTATAATTAACTATAGAATAGAAATCAATAATTTATTCATAATAGTAGTAGGAGGAATTGAAATGAAAAGAAAATTTAATAGGACCCAAAGAAACTATATTATTGCTGGTTTATGCATGATATTAGTAATAATGGGAGTAGGATATGCGGCTTTTCAAAGTCAACTTAGAATAAGTGGTACTTCAAATATCAGTAGTAACTTTTTAGTAAGAATAACTGATATACAAAGTACAGTTTTAAATGGACAAGCAAGTGATGCACAAACACCAAGTCATACCGAAACAACGGCAACATTTCATACAAATTTAGTATCACCAGGAGATGCCATGAGATATGATATAACGGTTGCGAATGAAGGAAGTATTGATGCGGTATTAAATAGTATTGATGTCAATACTGGAAGTAATGATGCAATAACATTTGAAACTTCAGGAATAAAAGAAGGGGATGCATTATTAAAAAGTACAACAGATGTACTAACAGTGATAGTCAGATATAATAGTAGTGTAACAAGTCAACCAGAAAGTACAGAATCAACAATAACAGTAACATTAAATTATGGACAAAGTGATGGAACAGCTTTACCAGGAGTGGATGGACCATTAATTGGAGGACAAGAAGTAGAACTTGTGGAATCTGGAGATGGATTATATGAAGATGAATATGAACCAGGAAGGTATATTTATCGAGGAAGTAATCCAAATAACTACGTAACATTTAATGATGAACTTTGGAGAATAGTAGCTAAAGAGACAGATGGAACATATAAGATAATAAGAGATGAGTTATTACCACAAAATGAAGGATATACAATGATGGCATATGATGCACGTAATCATAGAACAACTCAAAATAATAGTTATTGTGATGATCCAGATTTTGGATGTGGAGTGTTTGCAGCAGTAAGTGGAACATTTAAGACACCAAGTGGATCAAAACAAGGAACAGTAACAGAAGATTCAAGTATACAGCAATATTTAAATGGGACATATTATACAAGTAGTATAAATGGGGTAGCTAAAGGACAAATGACAAGTCATTCATTTAATATAGGAGCAGTAGAGTATTTAGATGAAAGTGGATCAGAAGCTGATAGCATTTCAAAAAATTTAGCAGGAGAAAAAATGTACACTTGGACAGGAAATGTAGGACTTGCTAATGTAACAGATATATTAAAAGCAAGTATCAATCCATCATGTAAATCAGTAACAGATAATTTAAATAAATTAATGCAAGAAGAACCAGAAGTAACATGTGATTCAAATTATTTATTAGATTTACCAGATTCAACAGGATTTTGGACAATTAACGCATTTGGATCAGAGTCTGGGTCTATCTTTGGCGATTCCGGCTCGACTGATGCTTGGGTTGCAGCTCGGGATAGTGGCTTGGCGGGCTTCGGTTACGGCTATGCTTACTTTGTCGACTATTATGGCGCGCGCCCAGTTCTCTATTTGAGATCTGATATTACATTAACAGGAGAGGGAACAGAAGCTAGCCCATTTCAAATAAGTTAAAGTAGTAAATAATGAATTAATATTTCGCAAAGGCGATAGCCTTTGTAAAAGGGCCTAGCGAAGCTAGAGCCCTAATAACTCTGAATTTGCCGAAGGCAAGTGAAGAGTTTTGGGGGTAATACTAATAAACGGCGTCTTGTTTCGTGGGTAGTCTGGGTCTATCAATGGCAATTCCGACTCGACTAATGCTTGGGATGCAGCTCGGAATAGTGGCTTGACGGGCATCGATAACAACAATGCTAACAATGACGACAATAATGGCGCGCGCCCAGATCTCTTTAAAACTATGGTTTATGAACTAATATGGTCATAAAGAAAAGATATAGAGAACAAGTATTATCCCAGGATGTAAATCCAAATATTAAATATAGCCAGAGATAACTTTAGTAAAATTAATTAACGATTATACTGAAACGGTTAATTGTTAGTTATCTATTTGAAAAAGATATGATATGATTTAGTCTATATTTTTAACCAATTTAAGTAGTATCTATTTTTGATACTACTTTTGTTTTTTAAAGGAGTTTGTTATGAGATTAAAAGATAGTTATTTTGCGCTTAAAGAAAAATATAAAAATTATATAATTATGATGAAGAGTGGCACGTTTTATAATGTGCTTGGAAATGATTGTTATGTTTTTAAAAACGTATTTAATTATAAGGTTAATCGATTTTCGGATACTGTTAAGGTTGGTTTTCCTTTAAATACTTTAAATAAAGTGATTGATACTTTTGATAGACTTAAGATTAATTATATAGTTTATGAAGGGGAGATTAAACTTAAAGGAAAATTTCATGGAAATAATTATGATTGTTTTATTAAGAATAAATTAACAATAAATGAGAGGATTGAACGTATTAATATATTACTTAATGAAGCGAAACATAATTCTAATATTATTAAAATTTTGGATAAAATTGAGGAGATTATATGAAGGACAATTTATTACTTGTAAGTGATATGAAGAAAACTATTATATATTTAGATAAGATTGTCCAAAATTTTCCTAGGACAGAAAAAGTTTTAAGAGATAAGATTAATAATACTTGTTTTGAAATTTTGGAACTTATATATTTTAGTAATTTGATAGATATTAATGAGAGGATTGTTTATCAAAAGAAAATTATTAGTAAAATTAAAATGCTTGATTTTTATTTTAAAATAGCATGTGATAAAAAGTATATTTCATATAAAAAGTATATGAAAGTTGGCACGTTTTTGCTTAATGCTATAAAACAGTTATATGGATGGATAAAATATGAAAAGGAAAAATTATCTAGTTCCAACGTTTAATTTGCAACGTATGATGGAAATATATAAGAAGCAAGTAAGTGCGAATACTAAAAATAAAAGAAAAATTTATAAGTTTGAAGAATTTTATACGGTAAATATAACTAATGTTTTTAATTTGTTAAATAGCAAAGAATATGAGATTGGTGAATATAATATATTTTTAATTAAAGATCCAAAATATAGGATTATTATGAGTCAAAAAATGAATGATAAAATTATAAATCATGTTATGGCGGATGTTTTAATTAAAGTGTTGGATTCTTCTTTAATTGATACCAATGTAGCGACTAGAAAAAATAGAGGTACTCATTTTGGTATTAAGTATTTAAAAAAATATTTAAATGAATTGAAAAAAGAAAGTATATATGCTTTGAAGTTTGATATAAGTAAATATTTTTATAATATTGACCATGAAGTTTTAAAGAATATGTTAAGAAAAAAGATAAAGGATAAGAGATATTTGGAAATTTTATTTAAAATAATAGATTCCACTAATAAAGACGTTAATGATAGAATAATTAAGATAAAAGAAAATGAAATTAAAATTTTGAGAGAATCTAATTTGAATGATAAAGATAGAAGAATAGAAGAAATTAGAAGGATACCTATTTATCGTTATGGTAAAGGTCTTCCTATAGGAAATATGACTAGTCAAATTATGGCGGTATATTATTTAAATGAATTGGATCATTATATTAAGGAAAAATTACATATTAAACATTATATAAGGTATATGGATGATGGAGTTTTGCTTTCTAATGATAAGGAGTATTTGAAGTATTGCTTAAAGAAAATAGAAGAAATTGTTCATAAGTATAAACTTAAATTAAATGATAAGACTAAAATTATTAATGTATCTAAAGAGGGCTTGGATTTTTTAGGCTTTAGATTTTATGTTTGGAATAATAAGGTTGTAATGAAGGTTAGAAAGGATACTAAAAAAAGGTTTAAAAGAAAAATGAAATTGATTAAAGAAGGCAAGTTAAATAATAGTGAAAGTGTAATAGCAAGTTACAAGGGATGTTTGAAATGGGGTAATTGTTATAATTTACTCAAAAAAATTAATTATTAAATATTTTGTTTTCAATGAAAATTTTATTACTAAATTAAATCAAAGAATTATTTTTTGATTTTTTTGTTTGAAAAAAAGGAAACGGAAAATAAATGCTGTATATTAATCTATGTAGGAGTTAGAAGGAGGAATAAATGAATAAAGAATTAATTAAAGATATAGATAATAAATTTTATACAGCAAAAAACGATAATGTATTTAAAGCAATATTTTGTGATGAAAAAGATACTTTTTTACTTAAAACATTAATAGAAAGATGTTTGAAAACAAAAATAGAACTGATAGAAATTCATTCACCAGAGAAGATAAAGGAAAATATATATGCGAAAGGTCAAAGATTAGATGTATTAGTAAAAGCTGATAATAAGTTAATCAATATAGAAATAAACTCTGGATATTATGAAGCTTTGCACAGGAAAAGTTTTGGATATATAGGAGGGAAATATAGTGAGGAAGTAAAAGTGGGTGAGAGTTATTTGGATATGGGTGATATTATACAAATAAATTTTACATGGGAGCTTCCAAAGAAATATCCAATATTAGGAGAGTACCCATCAATAGATGTAAAAACAGGAATCCAGTTTGTAGACAATTTTAATATTTACGAATACCATATGGATAAAATAAAAGAATTATGGTATAGTGGAGATAAAGAATATGAGTTTTTAGCCATATTTGATTTTGATAAGGAAGAGCTTAAAAAGGTGGGAACAGGTGATAAATATATGACAGAGTTTAAGAAGAAAATAGAAAATTTAAATAACAATAAGAGATATAAAGAATTTTTATCAGCTGAAGAAGATATGAGAAAGACAAATAATACATTTAAAGAGATAGGAAGAAGAGAAGGTGCTGAAATAGGTGCTTTAGAAGAAAAAAGACATATTGCAAAAAATTTACTTAATATGAAAATGAGTTTAAAAGATATTTCAATCGCAACAGGTTTAACTGAAGAAGAAATTCATAAATTACAAGAAGAATTTTAAAATTTATTTAAAGTTTTTTTGTGAAATTTTTTGGAAAGAACTTTAAATTATTTGGTTTTATTTGTATAATTGAAAATGGTGAATAATATGAGTAAGGGAAAGAAAAAAAGAAAGTTAAAAAAATTACGTTTATTATTTTTAGTTACTTTAATTTTAGTTATTACTTTTGTCATTTATGATTTTTTCTTTTCTGATGGAAACTTTAGCAATGAAGTTGGTAAAACTTTTGATACGGCAATAGAAAATATAACTAAAAGTACAGAAGTATATAAAAAATGTATGAGTGATGAAATATTAAAAGAGGAAGATTTTAGTGATGATTTGAAAGCTAAAGAAAATGAAATTATTAACTTATATGATGGTGTGAGTGCTAATTTCATGTATACAGATTTAGAAAATAATTATAGTTTTGGTGAGGGTGAAAGTCAAGAAAATTATGCGGCTAGTGTAACTAAGTTACCAGCAGTTTTATATGCTTATAGACAAGCTGATGAGGGAAAGTTAGATTTAAATAAGGAGTTAACTTATTTAGCTAAATATAAAGCTGGTGGTAGTGGAGTTATTCAAAATGACAGTATAGGGACAAAATATAAATTAAGTACGGTTTTAGAATATACAATTAGATATAGTGATAATATTGGTTATGCAATGCTTTTAGATGAATTAGGTGGCAGGAATGTAGTTAAAGAATATTGGGAAGGCTTAGGATATGAAATTCATTATTCAGATAATTTTGGTAATTTGTCACCAGAGCTTGGTAATGGATATATTAAAGAGGTTTATAAGTATTATTTGACTGGCAAAGAAAATGCTAAAAAGTTAGTTCAAGATATGAAAAATTCAAATAATTCGGAATATGTTAAGAGTGGAGATATAGAGGTTGCCCATAAGTATGGTGAATATGTTGAGGATGGCGGATATTACAATGATGTATCACTTAATTTTACTGAGCATCCTTTTGCCCTTTCTATTACGAGTACTTTGGGTTTAACGGATAAGATGAAGAATTTGTTTTTAGAAACACATAGATTATCTATTCAATTTAATAGTATGTATTATGAGGAAAAGGAAGAATACTGTATAGAAAAATCACGAGTTATATAATAGTGATTTTTTCTTTTGAAGGTTGTTTAAAATGGCGAACACATGTTATAATTGTTGATAGATTAGGAGGTGATAATGTGCTTGCAGATATACTTGTTGAAGTTGTTTCTAAAACTACTGATAAAACATTTACATATCGTATTCCAGATGGTATGAAAGCAGAAGTTGGTATGAGAGCTTTAGTTCCTTTTGGTCCAAGAAAAATAGAGGGTTTTATAATTAAAATATATGATGAGGTTGAACTCGATTACGAAGTAAAAGATGTTATTAAATTAGTTGATGAAAAACCAGTTTTAAATAAAGAAATGTTAGAACTTGGAAGATATATTAGTAAAAAGACATTGTCACCTTTGACACTTGCTTATCAAACGATGCTTCCTAGGGCTTTAAAGGCTAAAGAAAAGACAAATATAAATAAAAAAACAGTTAAATGTTTGAGAATTTTAAAGGAAGGGACTTTTAAGAATAAACAAAAACTTGTTTTTGATTATGTTAAAAGTGGTAATGATGTTTTAAAAAGTGAAGCAAGTAAGATTTCGGTATCTTCAGTTAACACACTTATTAAAAATGGTTATTTAGAGGAGTTTGACAAAGAAGTGTATAGACTTGATGATGATATAGAGGTGGATAAAAAAAAGTATAATTTAACTTATGAACAGAAGAAAGTATTAGAAAGTGTGAAGCTTGATAAGTTTAAACCTTATTTATTACATGGGGTTACAGGAAGTGGTAAGACACTTGTTTACATTAAATTGATTGAGGAAGTGTTAAAGAAAGGTAAAGAGGCTATTTTACTTGTTCCTGAGATTAGTTTAACTCCTCAAGTTGTGGATATATTTAAAAAAAGATTTGGTAAAGTTGTGGCAATTTTACATAGTGGTTTAAGTAATGGCGAAAAATATGATGAATGGAGAAAGATTGAAAGAAAGGAAGTATCAATTGCTATAGGTGCTCGTAGTGCGGTTTTTGCACCTTTTACTAATTTGGGAATTATTATTATTGATGAGGAACATTCTAATACATATAAACAAGAAAATGTACCGAGATATAATGCAATAGATGTGGCTTTAAGAAGAGGTAAGATGTATGATATTCCTGTTATTTTAGGTAGTGCAACACCTAGTATTGAAAGTTATACAAGGGCTAAAATGGGGATTTATGAGTTACTTGTTATGAAAAATAGAGTTAATAAGTGTTTACCTAAGGTTTATCTGACCAATATGAAAGATGAATTTAAAAAAGGTAATAGAGTATTTTCTGAATTATTTAAAGAGAAAATGAATGATAGGCTTCGTAAGAATGAACAAGTTTTAGTTTTACTTAATAGAAGGGGTTATTCAACTGTCATTACTTGTAAAGCTTGTGGGTTTACACATAAGTGTCCAAACTGTGATATTCCTTTAACTTATCATAAAAATGGTAATATTATGAAGTGTCATTACTGTGATTATAAAGCACCTAGATTACTAGAATGTCCAGAGTGTCATAGTAAGAATATTAATTCACTCGGCATGGGAACTGAAAGATTAGAAAGTTTGATTAAAGATGAATTTGAAGATGCGAAAGTTATTAGAATGGATCAAGATACAACAAGAAATAAGGGAGCTCACAAAAGAATTATAAATGATTTTAAAAATGAAAAATACAATGTTTTAGTTGGTACACAGATGATTGCGAAAGGTCTTGATTTTCCTAAAGTTACTTTGGTTTGTGTGGTTAATGGTGATGCATCACTTAATGTTCCTGATTTTAGAAGTAGTGAGCGAACTTATGAACTTTTAAGTCAGGTTGCTGGCAGAGCTGGAAGAGATAAACTTCCTGGTGAGGTGATTATTCAAGGGTTTAATGTAAACCATTATAGTATTTTATATGCGAAGGAAAATGATTATGAGAGTTTTTATAATGAAGAGATGAAGATAAGAAAGGTTTTAAAATATCCACCATTTTACAATCTTTGTTTGATTAAAGTAAGTGGTAAAAATTATGATGAAGTGTTTGGCGAAGCAAATAAGATTGTCACTTATTTGAAGGGTAATTTAGATAATATTATTTTAGGGCCGGCATCAGCTAGTATGCCCAAGATAAATAATATTTATTATGTTCAGATTATTATTAAATTTAAGAGGACTAAAGATATATTAGGTTCTTTGGAGTTTATTCAGAGTCATTATAAAAATAAAATAAATGTTTCAATTGATTTAAACCCTTTAAAGATATAAATGAATTAAAAATGGTGCTTGTGTATAGTTAAATGTGATAAAATGTGATAAAATTAATATTAAGGTGATGATATGGATTTTGATAAGATAGAAATAAAAAAAGATCCAGTAATAATTTTTATGGGAACACCAGATTTTAGTGTGCCGGTTTTAGAAGGGCTTATTAGTAAGTATAAAGTAAGGGCAATTGTGACACAACCAGATAAACCAGTTGGAAGACATGGTGAAATTAAATTTTCACCGGTTAAAGAAGTGGCTTTAAAACATAATATTTTGTGTTTACAACCGAATAAGATTAGAGAAGCTTTACAGGAAATTAATGTGTTGGAACCTGATTTAATTATAACTTGTGCTTATGGTCAGATTTTACCACTTGAACTTTTACTTATTCCAAAACTTGGATGTATTAATGTACATGCATCAATGCTACCTAAATTACGTGGTGGGGCACCTATTCATCATGCAATTATTGATGGTTATAGTGAGACTGGTGTAACAATTATGTATATGGCTGAGGCTATGGATAGTGGAGATATTATAAGTCAAAAGAAAATCAATATTGAAGATGAGGATACTGCTTCTAGTTTACATGATAAATTGTCTATTTTAGGTCGTGATTTATTATTAGAGACTTTACCTAGTATAATAGAAGGTACTAATAAGAGAATTCCTCAAGATGAATCAGAAGTTACTTATGGATTTAATATAAGTAGAAAAGATGAAAAAATTGATTTTAATAAGACAATGAGAAAGATAGTTAACCAAGTTAGAGGTTTGAATTCTTGGCCTGGAGCTTACTGCACTTTTGAAGATAAAATTATGAAAGTGTGGAAATGTTATAGGACAGACAAACGTTATGATTTCGCAATGTTAGGCGAGATTACCACTATTTATCCAGATGGTTTTGGAGTTAAGTGCAGTAATGGTGAAGTAGTTTTTACAGAGATACAGCCAGAAGGTAAAAAGAAGATGAAAGCTACTGATTTTATAAATGGTTATCACGGAGAATTAGTTGGAAAGATTTTGAAGTAAGATGTTTAAAAAAATAAAAGAAAATCCTTATTATGTGAAATTTAAGGAGATGCGGGCTGATCCAAAACTTAAACCGATAACTTCATTAATACTTTGGTTTATATTTATAGTAATTGTTATTATATTTGTTAGAGGAACAACAAGTTCTAATGATACAGTACAAACTGATAATGTGGTAAAAACAGATATTTCAAATTATGAGTTTACTTATACTAATAATAGCGGAGTTATTTTTGGTGAGAGTTATGATGATAAATTAGAATTTATATATGGTGGTAATCGTTATTATTATAATGGAAAAAATGTTTATTTGATAAAGAATCAAAGTAGTAGTTTGGCTATTAATTTTGATTTGAATGTTTTAAAAATTACACCTAAAATGATTAATAATTTAATTAGTAATTTAACTTATACGGTAAATGGTGAAGCTAAACAGTATGCAGTTCCATTATCTAGATTTTTAAATTTATATGAAGTGGATGTGGAAGCTGATTTGAGTTTAGCTAATCAGTACAATGTAATTATTAATATTTATGAGAATGATAGTGGTATTTACATGTATCAGTTAGATTTGACTAATTATTATAATTTTAGAGGTTTAAGTAATAATGGTATTTTAACTATTGATATTTATGATAGTGAAGTACATGATTTTACAAAATATTATGATGAATTAATAGGAGGGGTAGTATGACAATACCAGTAATTGTGCTTATAATCGCACTTATATTAATAATTGTGTTTTTTAAAGATTTTCATGCTTTTGTATATGCATTTGTAATGATTGATATTTTTCTTAGAATTGTGACATATTTGAAAACATATATAATTAGGGATAATGCTTTTGGGTTCTTTGATTTTATCCCAGAGAGCATACCGGCTATTATTAAGTCATTTGATTTAGGAATGTTTAATGATATTGTAATGTTCTTATATGTGCTTGTATATATGATTTTCTTGGGGCTTTTATTTTCTAAATTTGTCAACCGAAAATTTTAGGTTGACTTTTTTTTTGGTTTTCAAAAACTCTTGTTCGTGTTATAATTAATTAGGTGGTTAGTATGTATGCTTATATAAAAGGTTTTATTAAAGAGATAGAAAGTGATTATATTGTTTTAGATAATAATGGGGTTGGTTATTTAATTTACACAGCTAGTCCTTATTCGTTTGAAATTGATAAGGAATATACTGTTTATTTATATCAATATGTTAGAGAAGATGAAATTACTTTATATGGGTTTAAGTCATTAGAAGAAAAACAGTTATTTTTAAGATTGATTTCGGTTAAAGGACTTGGATGTAAAATGGCTTTACCAATGCTTGCTTTAGGTTCTCCTGATGGAATTATCGATGCGATTGAAAGGGAAAATATACTTTATTTGAAAAAATTTCCAAAGATTGGAGATAAGGTAGCTAGACAGATTATTTTGGATTTGAAAGGGAAACTTGCGAAAAGTGGAGAAGTCAGTACGCAATCTAATGATGAGCTTGTGGATGCTTTGAGAAGTTTAGGTTATAAAAATTCGGATATTAACAAGGTGGTTAAGCAAGTTGATAGTTCTTTAGATATAGAACAGCAAATTAAAGAAGCTTTGAAATTACTTTTGAAATAGGAGGTGATTAGATGGCAAGAATAATTAGTGGTGAAGAAACGGAAGAAGATACATTTGAGACATCTATTAGACCGGACACTTTGGACGAATATATTGGACAGTCTGAATTAAAAGAAAATTTAGGTATATTTATGAAAGCGGCTAAAATGAGAGGCGAGGCTTTGGATCATGTGCTTTTATATGGTCCACCTGGACTTGGTAAGACAACTATGGCTTATATTATTGCGAATGAGATGGGTAGTAATATTAAAACTACTAGTGGTCCAGCTATTGAAAAAAGTGGTGATTTAGCTGCTGTACTTTCTAGCTTGGAACCCGGTGATGTTTTATTTATTGATGAGATTCATAGAATACCAAGGTTTATTGAGGAAATTTTATATTCAGCAATGGAAGATTTTAAGTTAGATATTATTGTTGGTTCTGATTCTTCTAGCAGAAATATTACGATTGACCTGCCGCCTTTTACTTTAGTTGGTGCGACTACACGTGCGGGAGATTTGACAGGACCGCTTAGAGATAGATTTGGTATTGTTTCAAAACTTAATTTTTATACGGAAGAAGAGTTAAAACAGATTGTTTTAAGAACAAGTAGAGTACTTAATTCACCGATTGATGAGGAAGCTGCATATGAGCTTGCTCGAAGAAGTAGAGGAACACCAAGGGTTGCGAATAGGTTATTTAAAAGAGTTCGTGATTTTGCTTTGGTTATGGGTGATGGTAATATAGATTTGAATATTACAAAAACAGCTTTAGAAAAATTAAAAGTTGATGAAGCTGGACTTGATGCGACTGATTATAATTTACTTAATTCAATTATTGAAAGATTTAATGGTGGACCTGTTGGTATTGATGCTTTAGCATCTAGTATTGGTGAGGAAGCTTCGACTATTGAGGATGTTTATGAACCTTATTTACTTCAAAATGGTTTTCTTAAAAGAACAAGTAGAGGTAGAATGGTTACGGAAAAAGCTTATGATTATTTAAAGAAAAATAGACAGGATAGTTTATTTTAGAAGGTGATTAATGTGAAGACTGATGATTTTGATTTTTATTTACCAGAGGAGTTAATTGCTCAAACCCCTTTAGAAAAACGTGATTCATCACGTCTTTTAGTCTTGGATAAAAAAACTGGTGATATTTCACACAAGCATTTTACGGATATTATAGATTATATGGAGAAGGGTGATACTTTAGTTTTAAATGATACTAAAGTTATGCCTGCAAGACTTTATGGAGTTAAAGAGGAAACATCTGCGGCTATTGAAGTTTTGCTTTTGAAAGATGAAGGTAATAATATTTGGGAATGTTTAACAAGACCGGCTAAAAGAATTAAGGAAGGAACTATAGTTTCTTTTGGTGAAGGTAAGTTAAAAGCAGTTTGTATAGAGGTTTTAGATGAAGGTATTCGTAAGTTTAGATTAGAATATAAAGGTATTTTATATGAGATTTTAGATGAATTGGGTGAGATGCCACTACCTCCTTATATACATGAGAAACTTAAAAATAAAGATAGATATCAAACAGTATATGCGAAAAATGTTGGTAGTGCGGCAGCACCAACAGCTGGTTTACATTTTACAGAAGATTTACTAAATAAAATTAAGAATAAAGGTGTAAATATTGCTTATGTTACATTACATGTTGGTCTAGGTACTTTTAGACCCGTTAATGTGGAGGATGTTACAAAACATAAGATGCATAGTGAATATTATGTGATGAGTAAAGAAGTGGCAGATTTACTTAATAAAACTAAGGAAAGTGGACATAAGATTATAGCAGTTGGTACGACTTCTACTAGAACTTTAGAGACTATTACTAGTTTATATGGTAAGTTTAAAGAATGCTCTGGATGGACAGATATATTTATTTATCCAGGATATGAGTTTAAGGGTATAGATTATTTGATTACGAATTTTCATTTGCCTAAATCGACTTTGGTTATGCTTGTAAGTGCTCTTGCTGGAAAAGATAATATTATGAAAGCATATAATGAAGCTGTTAAGGAGAAGTATAGATTTTTTTCTTTTGGCGACAGCATGCTGATAAAGTAAGGTGATGATATGGTTATTGTAATTACTGGTCCAACGGCGACAGGAAAAACTGATTTGGGTATTTATTTAGCCCATAAGTTGAATGGTGAGATTATAAATGCTGATAGTACGCAGATATATAAGGGTTTAGATATTGCGACTAATAAGGTGCAGGATACTGAAGGTGTTGTTCATCATTTATTTAACGAGAAAGATTTAAGAGAAGATTATACCGTCTTTGATTATCAGAAAGATGCGAGGAAAGCGATTGATGATATTTTATCTAGAGGTAAGGTTCCAATATTAGTTGGAGGAACTGGACTTTATATTAATGCGGCTTTATATGATTATAAGTTTGAAGATAAAGCTAATGATGAGTATGATGGTATTAGTAATGATGAACTTTATAAAAAGCTTTTAGAGGTTGATCCTAATACTACAATTCATTTAAATAATAGAGTTAGAGTTATTAGTGCACTTAATTATTATAAAGCAAATAAGAAACCATATAGTGAGAAAGAAAAGGATTTAACTTTACTTTATGATACAATTTTTATTGGTTTAACTACTGATAGAGAAATTCTTTATTATAAAATTAATAAAAGAGTTGATAAAATGGTAGAAGAAGGCTTAGTAAAAGAAGCTAAAGATATATATGATTTGGGTATAAGGTCTAAAGCAGTGATGACACCGATTGGACCTAAAGAGTTATTTGATTATTTTGATGGTAAAATTAGTTTGGAAGAAGCTATAGATATGATTAAGAGCAAAAGTAGAAAATATGCGAAAAGACAATATACTTGGTTTAGAGGTCAGATGAATCTTAAATGGTTTGAAACTAATTATGATGATTTTAGTAAAACTGAAGAAGAGGTCTTGAAGTATGTCGAAAAAAAGATGTCAAAATAATGTAATTTTGACATTTTAATATAATATGATATACTAAATGACCGAGAAAAGAGGAATTTTTATGGATTTAGAATTTATTATACCAGATACTTATGAGAAAACGGTTTATGATATAAATTATTTAAAGTTATATGAAAATGGTATTAGATGTGCGGTTTTTGATGTAGACTGTACTATTTTACCATTTGATGATAGAAAAGTGCCTGATAAGTTAGTGATGTTATTTGATTATATTAAAGATGTTGGAATTATACCAGGACTTTGTTCTAGTGGATCTTTTAAAAGAGTAAAACCGGTTGGGGAAGCTTTATGTGTTAATTTTGTATCAAATGCGAGAAAGCCATTTAATGGTAATTTTAGCTTAATAAAAGATAATTTATTTAATGGTGAAGCTGAGCCTAGTAATACGATGATGGTTGGAGATTCACTATATTTGGATATGATATTTGCTCAAAGGCTTGGACTATATAAAGTTATGGTTGATGCTATTCCTGGTGGAGATAAAATGAAAACGTGGGCTAATGATTTTGTTCAGACATCAGTTTATTCATTTTTACCTAAATGGAAATTTAAACTTGGGGAATATTATCATGGAATTAAAGGATAATCTTGTTTTAAAGTTAAAATTATGATAAAATGTATATAGATGAGAGGAATCTCATATAATAAAAAAAGGAACGTTCAATAACGCAATGTTGAACGCACCCAATATTGGTTGCGCCTAAGTCATCGTTGATGAGTTAGGCGCCTTTTCTATTTAGTTAGTAATTTAAAAACTAAAAAAAAATAGAAGTAGGATTATGATAAAGAAAGAATTTTCTCTTTTGGTCATAAATACCACCTCCAGACTTTATGAAAAAAATTGGAGGCGCGCCCAACTTACTGAATGTTCCTTGATATAAGTATAACAAATAATGACATAGTATTCAATGAAAATCATTACTTTTTGTTAATAAATTTTATCTTTTTCCGAAATAATGTTCGTGATATAATATTTATAGGTGGTGCCTATGAAAAGAATTATTATGCATATTGATGTGAACAATGCGTTTTTATCATGGACAGCAGTTTTGTATTTAAAACAAGGTAGTAAAATTGATATTAGAAATACTTATGCAGTTATAGGTGGTGATGAGAAAGCTAGACATGGAATTGTTTTAGCTAAATCGATGCCGGCTAAAAAAAGAGGGGTTGTGACGGCGGAGACTTTATTTAGTGCGAAAAAGAAATGTCCTAATTTAAAGGTTTATCCACCTAATTATAATTTTTATAAAAAAATGAGTGACAGTATGCTTAATTTAATTCGTAAATATTCACCAGATATTGAACAAATGAGTATTGATGAGTGTTTTTTAGATTATACACCAGTTAAGCATTTGTATGGTGATGAGATAGAGTTTGCTTATAATCTTAAAAAAGAAATATATGATACTTTAGGTTTTACAGTTAATATTGGTATTGGTAATAATAAGTTATGTGCGAAGATGGCTTCTGATTTTTCTAAACCTTATAAAGTTCATACATTGTTTGAAGATGAGGTTGAGAAAAAAATGTGGCCTTTAAAAGTTGATGATTTATTTGGAATAGGTAAGAAAACAGCTATAAAATTACACAATTTAAATATAAATACGATTTATGATTTAGCGCATACTGATGGTAAATTTTTATATAAATATTTTAAAAATCAGGCTATAGATATGATTGATGCGGCTAATGGTAAAGGTTCAGATATTGTAGTTAGTGAGGAATCTATACCTAAAGGAATCGGTAACGAAACTACTTTAAGTCACAATATTTCTACGAGAGAAGAATTAGAGCCATATTTACTTGCTTTATCTGAAAATGTGGCTATTAGAATTAGAAAACAAAAGAAGTATGCATCGGTAGTGGTTGTGACTTTAAAAGATAAGTTTTTTAAAAGAATGAGCCATCAGAAAAAATTAGTTAATGCGACTAATTTAACGGAAGAAATCTATAAAACGGCATGTGAAATATTAAGTGAGATGAATGTAGAAGATGGAATTAGATTGATAGGAGTTAGACTTGATAAATTATCTGATACATCTAGTCATCAGGTTTCTTTATTTGAAGATATAAAAGTTCGTGAAGGTAATAATGAACTTGAAAAGACAGTCGATGAATTAAAAGAAAAATATGGATTTAAAGTTATTAAAAAAGCATCTTTAATAGATAGTAAGGTTGGTAAAAAATATTTGAATAAATGATTTTTAAGTTAAGGGGTTTTCTTAACTTTTTCTATGTAAATAAAAGTAAATTAGATTTACATTATATGTATAAAACGGTATAATGTTTAAAGAAAGTAGAGATAAATATGAATAAAGAGATAATAGAAAATATAAGTAAAGATTTAAATGTTAAAGAAGTTCAAGTGGAAAAGACTTTGAAGTTATTAGAGGAAGGAAATACAATTCCGTTTATTGCGAGATACCGTAAGGAAGTTACAGGTAATTTAGATGAGGAACAAATTAGAAAAATAAATGAAGTATATGAATACGAAGTTAATTTACTTAAGAGAAAAGAAGATGTAATAAGACTTATTGATGAGAAAGGTTTACTTACTGATGAACTAAAAACTAGTATCATGAAAGCTAGTAAGTTAGTTGAGGTAGAGGATTTATATAGGCCATTTAAAGAGAAGAAAAAAACTAAAGCAACTGAAGCAATTAAAAATGGTTTGGAACCTTTAGCAAAAATTATTA
Organism: uncultured Bacilli bacterium; assembly: GCA_944358675.1. Taxonomy (GTDB): domain Bacteria; phylum Bacillota_I; class Bacilli_A; order RF39; family UBA660; genus Coprosoma. The sequence goes on from CALVRN010000014.1 coordinate 22,347, forward strand.
TGTCTTTTGTTTTAAATGTTTCTTTAGAAGATTTAACTAAAAAGTTTTTAAATGAAAATGTGAAAACTTCTGAAGAGGCAATTATTGGAGCTAGTTTTATTATTGCTGAGTGGATTAGTGATAATGCTGCTTATAGAAAATGGATAAGAAGATTTACTTTTAATGAAGGAGTACTAAAGACTAAATTAAAGAAAAATGCGGTAGATGAGAATAAAGTTTATGAGATGTATTATGATTTTGAAGAGAGAGTAAAATATGCGAAGCCTTATAGAGTTATGGCTATTAACCGCGCTGAAAAGGAAAAAGTTATTTCAGTTAGTTTAGTTATAGATACTGATAAGATTATTAATTATTTGAAAGAAAAAATTATTAAAAAAGATGCACCATTTAATTATGTTATCGAAGATGCAATTAAAGATAGTTATAAAAGATTGATTGGTCCATCTATAGAAAGAGAAATTAGAAGTGATCTCACTGAGGAAGCTTGCATGGATGCTATTAAAAATTTTGGATTAAATTTAGAAAATTTACTTATGCAACCGCCAATGAAAGATAATATTGTTTTAGGTTTTGATCCTGGATTTTCTAATGGTTGTAAGTTAGCTGTTATTGATAAAAGTGGTAAGTTTTTAGATTCTTTAATTATTAAACCTTTTGCAAAAGGTGGAAATATAGAAAAGGATAAAAAAATTGTCGCTGATTTAATTAAAAAATATGGTGTTAATATTATTTCAATTGGTAATGGTACAGCTTCTAGAGAAAGTGAAAATTTTTGTAGTGAAATGATTAAAGAGTATGGATTAAACTGTAAATATGTTATTGTATCTGAAGCGGGAGCTTCTATTTATTCTACAGAAAAAATTGCTAGTGATGAATTTCCTAATTTATCTCCTAATGAAAGAAGTGCGGTAAGTATTGGTAGAAGACTTCAAGATCCTCTTTCAGAACTTGTTAAGATTCCACCTTTTGGTATGGGCGTTGGTTCATATCAGCACGATGTTCCTTTAAAGAAATTAAATGATTCACTTGATTTTGTGGTGGAAAAGTGTGTTAATAGTGTTGGTGTTAATATTAATACGGCTTCATTTTCACTTTTAAAATATGTATCTGGTTTAACTAAGAAGAATATTGAAAAAATTATTAATTATCGTGAAGATAAAGGTAAAATTAATTCACGCCAAGAGATAAAAAAAGCTAAAATTTTAAGTGATAAAGTTTATGAACAAGCTATTGGTTTTTTAAGGGTTCGTGGAGATAATATTTTGGATGCGACAGCTATACATCCAGAAAGTTATGATGTAGCTTTAAAACTTTTGAATGAGATTGGAATGGACATTTCTAATGTTGGCAGTAGTGAGCTTGCAACTAAACTTGATTTAATTAATACTAAAGAATATGCTTTAAAGTTAAATACTGATGTTTATACTTTAGAAGATGTGATAGCTTCTTTGAAAAAACCTAATCGAGATCCACGTGATGAAATGCCACAACCTATTTTAAAAAGTGATGTTTTAGATATTAATGATTTGAAAATTGGTATGAAACTACAGGGAACGGTTCGTAATGTGGTACCTTTTGGAGCTTTTATTGATATAGGATTACATAATGATGGTTTAGCGCATATTTCGAAACTTACTAATAAATTTATTAAGCATCCAAATGAAGTTGTGAGCGTGGGTGATATAGTTGATTGTTATGTTGATGATATTGATTTAAATAAAAATAAAGTATCTTTATCTTTATTAGAACCGGAGAAGGTTAGATGAAAAAAATTTTAATTTTATTTGTAAGTTTATGTTTAACAGGGTGTATTGTAAGTAATGAAGATTTTGAAAGTACTTGTGAGATAGTTAAAACTAGTGAAAATTTAAAAGATACTTATAGTATTCATGTGACATATGATAATGAAGATTTAGTTAAAGAGGCTATAGTTACTAGAACATATAAAGCTTTGAATGATAATGGTAAAGATATTTTGGAGAGTGTGAAGGAGAGTGCGACTTCATTTAATGAGAAGTATGCGGAAAATGATGATATTAAAATAACTGTTTCTAAGGATGAAGATGACGAATGGCAGTTAAAGTATTATTTAACTGTTCCAAAACTTTCTGATGATATTTTAGATGAATTTATGTTGAAACAAAATTCTGTTAAGTTTTTTAATAAAATGCGTGATGAAAATATAGAATGTGATTAGGAGATGATGAAATGTTAGAAATTATAAAGGCTATATTTTTTGGTATAGTTGAGGGTATTACTGAATGGCTTCCAATTAGTAGTACAGGTCATATGATTTTACTTAATGAACTTGTTAAATTAGATGTTTCTAAAGAATTTTATGATATGTTTCAGGTGGTTATACAGTTAGGTGCAATTATAGCAGTTGTGATATTATTTTGGAAACAGATTTGGCCAGTTAAAAAAGAAAAAGACAAATTAACCTTAGATAAAAATATATTATCTTTATGGGGAAAAATATTAGTGGCATGTGTTCCAGCGGCAATAGTTGGAGTATTATTCGATGAAGTATTTGAAAAGTTATTTTATAATTATGTGTGTGTAGCTATTGCTTTAATTGTCTTTGGTATTGCATTTATAATTATTGAAAATAAAAATAAGAGTAAAAATTCTAAAATAAATTCTTTAACTGAACTTTCATATAATACAGTTTTACTTATTGGAATATTTCAACTTATTGCGGCAATATTTCCAGGAACATCTAGATCGGGTGCGACAATAGTTGGAGCACTTTTACTTGGAGTATCTAGAACCGTAGCCGCTGAATTTACTTTCTTTTTAGCTATTCCAGTTATGTTTGGGGCATCACTACTTAAATTAGTTAAGTTTTCCTTTGCTTTTACAGGAATGGAACTAGCTATATTACTTGTAGGAATGATAGTTGCTTTTATAACTTCAATGTTTATTATTAAATTTTTAATGAGTTATATTAAGAAACATGATTTTAAAGTGTTTGGCTATTATAGAATAGTTTTAGGTATTATTGTTTTACTTTATTTTGTACTTACTCAGGCTTTGTAAAAAGTCTTTTTCTTTACACTTATTTTAAAGTGATTATTGATAAATTATTAATAATTGGTTATAATTTATATAGAGTATACGTAATAGTAAAGGAGAATTGTATTATGCGAAGAAGACAAATGAAAAAACAAAAGAGGATAATTATTGTAAGTTCACTTTGTTTACTTTTGTGTTTGTGTGTTGGGTATGCAGCATTTAATACTCAGCTTAGTATAAGAGCAAAGGGGAATGTGAAGAATAATTCTGTTGATATTACTGATAATGTAGTTACAGAAGGTGATGGCTTATATGAAGATATTTATGAAGAAGGTAGATATGTTTATCGAGGACAAAACCCAAACAATTACATATGGTTTAATAATGAAATGTGGAGAATAATTGCCAAAGAAACAGACGGAACATATAAAATAATAAGAAATGATGTTTTAGCAGTTCGTACCTTTGACGAAGCAAATCACCGAAGTACAGAAAATAACTCATATTGTGATAATCCAACACTAGGCTGTGGAGTATATGCAGCAGTATCAGGAGAATTTTCATCACCTAGTGGTTCACAAAGCGGAACCGTGACTGAAGATTCAAGTATAAAAATATATTTAAATGAAGATTATTATACAAATAGTATAAATTCTGTAGCTCAAGAACAAATGATAAGTCACTCATTTAATATAGGAGTAGTAGAGTATTTGGATGAAAGTGGAGCCGAAGCAGATAGTATAGCAAAAAATATAGCCGGAGAGAAAATGTACACATGGACAGGAAATGTCGGACTAGCCAACGTATCAGATATATTAAGAGCAAGTACTAATCCATTATGTACATCAGCAACAGATCAAGGTATAAAAATTCAAGAGGGACAAGTAACCTGTAATTCAAACTATTTATTTGAAATTTCAGATATGACAGGTTATTGGACAATAAATGCTTTTTCTTACGGGTCTGGTGGCCATTCGGGTGATGCTTGGAGTGCTGTACGAGCTAGTGGTTTTGTTGGCATAGGTAACGGTACCGCCTCTAATGACGACACGTATGCTCCCCGCCCAGTTATCTTTTTGAAATCTGACACTACTTTGTCTGGAAGTGGAACTTTAGAAGATCCATTCACAATAGTGTAATAATTACACAATAATAAGAACAAATTAGTAAAGGCGAAGCCTTTATAAAAGGACCAGTTTGCTAGGCAAACTGAGTCCTAAAATACCGCTTTTTGTGCGAAGCAAGTGAAGAGCGGGGGTGATTATAAAATAAAATTAAGTTTAAGCAAAAAGTCCACCAAGCTAAAGCTTGGTGGACAGTGTTTTCCATAGTAAATTATATTTGGTAAACATATTTGTTTGCTTTTTTCTTTGGCTTTGAGTATAATGATATAGGTGATTATAAATGTTTGAAAATTTAGGAGATAGATTACAAAATGCTTTAAATAAAATAAAAGGTTATGGAAAGATAACTGAAGATAATATTGGAGAAGTTACAAGAGAAATAAGACTTGCTTTATTAGAGGCGGATGTTAATTATAAGGTTGTTAAAGAATTTATTAATAATGTTAAAGAAAAAGCTTTAGGTGAAGAGGTTAAAAAAAGTTTAAAACCGGGAGAGGTTTTTGTAAAAATAGTTAAAGATGAATTAGTTGATTTATTAGGTAAGGAAGATGAACCATTAATTATCGTTAAACCTTTAACTGTTTTAATGATGTGTGGTTTGCAAGGTTCTGGTAAGACAACAACTACTGGTAAATTGGCTTTACTTTTACGTAAAAAATATGGTATGAAACCATTAATGGTGGCCTGTGATGTTTATAGACCAGCTGCTATTGATCAATTAAAACAATTAGGCAAAGAATTAAATATTGAAGTATACAGTGAAGGAAAAGGTAATCCGGTAGAGATTGCGAAAAATGCGGTTAATTATGCGAAGGAAAATGGATATAACTATGTTTTAATTGATACAGCTGGTAGACTACATATCGATGATGAGTTAATGGAAGAGTTACAAAATATAAATGAAGCGGTTAGTCCTAATGAAATATTACTTGTTATTGATAGTATGACCGGACAGGATGCAGTTAATGTTATTACTGGATTTAATGAAAGATTACCTTTAACAGGTGCGGTACTTACTAAGTTAGATGGTGATACTAAAGGTGGTGCGGCTTTATCTATTAGACATTTAACAAATATTCCAATTAAGTTTATTGGTGTTTCTGAGAAAATGGATGGATTAGAACCATTTTATCCAGAGAGAATGGCTAATAGAATACTCGACATGGGCGATTTAATGAGTATGATTGAAAAAGCTGAAGGAGTATTTGATGAAGAGGAAGCTTTGGAGACTGCTAAAAAATTACAAAAGGGTAAATTTGATTTAGAGGATTTTTTAAATCAATTAAATCAAGTTAAGAAGTTAGGGCCTCTCGAAAATTTAATTAAGTTAATTCCTGGGGCTAAAAAAATGGGTTTAAATAATGTGAATATTGATCCTAAACAAATGGCACATATAGAAGCAATTATTTTATCGATGACTTTAGAAGAGAGAAGAAATCCTGATATATTAAAAGCTAGTAGAAAAAGAAGGATTGCTAGTGGTAGTGGAAGAAGTGTTGAAGAAGTTAATAAGCTTTTGAAACAGTTTGAACAGATGAAAGTTATGGTTAAAAGAATGCAGAGTGGAAATTTTAAAATGCCTTTTTAGTAAATACCAATCAAGGATATGAACCTCGTTTCTTGAACAAAATAGAAATGGGGTTTAGTTTAATATTTGGTATTTTTTTTTAATAAAAAAGGAAAATAAATAAAAATGTCGTATGTTTTCTATAGAGGGTAACCTCATATAGAAAGGAGAAATATATGTCAAAGACATTAAACAAAATTAATTTAAAAAATCCAGATACTCTTATGAGTTCAATGTATGATCCAATATTTAAATCCATTGTCCAAAATCC
>CALVRN010000015.1 GCA_944358675.1 uncultured Bacilli bacterium
TTAGGTTTCTGTGAAGTAGAAAAAGCTTACCGTGAGGTAAGCTAATGTCAAAATTTATTTTGGCATTTTGTTCTTTTATGTGCTAGTAGCTTATATTCAATTTTGCTTTTGTCAAAATAATATAATTGATCTGCTTTAATATAACCTTTTTTGTTATTGATTCTTTTTCCAGTTATTCTTTGTTCTTTTACTGGTAAGTTTTCTTTATATTTTAATTTTTTTCTTTTATGTCTTTCGTTATGAAAACTACATAGCATATTTGAAATAAAATCATATCTAAAACCTTCTATGTGATTTGGTTTATCGTTAATTACAACAAAAGAGTGTTTTGAAATTGTTATGCCATATTCATTTTTGAATTTATTATAATAATATCTCCTAATTTACACATTTATTAATCCTCCTTTAGACTATATTTTTAGTTGGCTATATGTAGTTAACTTAAGTTTTTTAAAACTGACCAATATTTTTTTGTGCTAGCACTTTTTGTTAATTCTTTAATATACTAAAGGGGTAAATTTTTTGACTCTTTTATATATTTATATATGACAAAAAATTTCTATTTCCTTTTAAAATGTGTAAAAAGTTGTGTAAAGTTAAATTTCTTTTGATTTTATATATTGTTAAATTTTGGATATATACATATAATGTTAGTATAAGGTTGGAAATGATAGGGGCTGGCATGTGCCAATTCAATTTTCCAACTTTTTTTGTATGCTGATTTTAAGAAATTGTCAGAATATGGTATACTATTTAGTGTATATTTAATCAAATTGGTGGTGAGGAAAATGCTTAAAGTTAGTGATAAATGGATAGATTATGAATGTTTAGATGCGGGTAATGGTGAGAAGTTAGAACGTTGGGGTAACGTTGTTTTAAGAAGACCTGAACCACAAGCTATGTGGGAAATAAAATTTGATAATGCTTGGAATAAAGTTGATGGTTTTTATCATAGGTCAAATAAAGGTGGAGGTTACTGGGAATTTAAAAATAAATTACCTGAATTTTGGACCGTTAAGTATAAAGATTTAACCTTTAAAGTAACTCCAACTAATTTTAAGCATACTGGTTTATTTCCAGAACAAGCCACTAATTGGGATTTTATGATGAATAAGATACAGAAAGCTGTTTCTAATGGAAAAAAGGTAAAGATTTTAAATTTATTTGCTTATACAGGTGCAGCTACAATGGCATGTAGTAAAGCTGGAGCTGATGTTGTTCAAGTGGATGCTTCTAAAGGTATGACTTCGTGGGCAAAAGAAAACCGTGATTTATGTGGCTTAACTAATCATAATATTAGATTTATTGTGGATGATTGTTTAAAGTTTGCACTCAGAGAATATAGAAGAGGTCATAAATACGATGGTATAGTTATGGATCCACCAAGTTATGGAAGAGGTCCTAATAAAGAGGTTTGGAAATTTGAAAAAAATATGGCAGTTTTATTAGATGCTTGTTTGAAAATTTTAAGTGATGAACCTTTGTTTTTACTTATTAATGCTTATACAACGGGTATTAGTAATATAGTACTTGCAAATATGCTTAAGACAATGATGTTACCACTTTATCCAAATGGTAAAATTTCTTCTGGTGAAGTTGGACTTCCTATTGCTCAGAATAACATGATATTACCTTGTGGAATATATGGGAGATGGGAAAGCAATGATTAATATTATTTATGAAGATAATCATTTGTTAGTGGTTGAAAAACCTATTAATGTTCCTGTGCAGGCGGATAAAAGTGGTGATGAAGATTTACTTACAATGCTTAAGAAGTATTTAAAAGAAAAGTATAATAAACCAGGTGATGTTTATTTAGGTTTAGTTCATAGGTTAGATAGACCTGTTGGCGGGGTTATGGTTTTTGCAAAAACATCTAAGGCTGCTAGTAGGCTTTCTAAACAGGTTCAAAAACATGAATTTAAAAAGATTTATATGGCGGTAATAGAAGGAAAAGTTAGTGATAGCGGAACTTTTAAAGATAAATTAAAAAAGGATGAAAAAACAAATATTACTAGAGTTAGCGAGGATGGTAAAGAGGCTGAATTAAGTTATAATTTGATTGGTTTTGTAAATAATTTATCTTTAGTTAGAATTAGTTTAAAAACTGGAAGAAGTCATCAAATTAGAGTACAATTTTCATCTAGAAAGATACCTTTATATGGTGATCAAAAGTATAATACTAAGGCGGTAAAAGATCAGATTGCTTTATTTGCTTCAAAATTGGAGTTTAAGCATCCTATTACTAAAGAGATTATGAGCTTTGAACTTCCACTTCCTGAACGTTATCCATTTACATTGTTTAAAAGTGTTTAAATGAGGGGATATAAATGAAAAAAGCAAAAAATATTATTATTATAATTGTTGTTTTGATTTTAATGTTTTTTATAGTACATGCTTTTTTAAAGCAACCTAATTTAATGCCTGTTAAGGGTCAGATTGAAAAAATTAATTTAACTAATGTCAATAAGTTAATGATTGTTAGCCATCCTGGGGATGAAAGTGTTTGGGGTGGAGTTCATTTGCTTACTGATAATTATTTAGTTGTGTGTGTATCTTGTGGGTATGATAAAGATAAAACTGATAATTTTTTAAGTGTGATGAATTATAGTGGCGATCCAGTGATTATGATGGGTTATTCCGATAAGTTTTATTTAAATAGGGATTATAAGAAAATAAAGAAACAAATTAAGTATATTTTGAGCTATAAAAATTGGAGTGAGGTTGTTACTCATAATCCTGATGGCGAATATAATAATTATCAACATAAGCAGTTAAGTAGAATTTTAGATGATTTTAATCTTAATAATTTGATTTATTTTGGTGAATATTATAGTAAGAAAGAATTGGATAAATTAGATAAAGAAACTACTTTAGATGGTGATTTGATTCAAAATAAAATTAATAATATGGTAAAAAAATATGATGGCATATATGATGATTACAAGCATATGTTACCATTTGAGGATTGGACTGGAGCTAATAAATGGAAAGATTAGATAAAAAAGATAAGTTTAATTTGTTTTGGATTATTGCAATTTATTTAGGTATTGCTTTAATTATTACTCACGGTGAGTATGTATTTGGTTCTAAAATTGACTGGGGTTTTCAGCACTTTGTTTTTCCAGAATATTTTAGAATGCTTTTTTATAATACTGGTGATCTTTTTCCAGATTTTGCATTTAATATTGGTGGTGGACAAAATATATTTTATTTTGCTTATTATGGTTTATTAAGTCCTATTATTTTAATATCTTATTTACTTCCTTTTATTCCAATGAGTTTTTATATTCCTTTTATGATGCTTATAGTTGGAGTTATTTCTATTTATTTATTTTATAAATGGGTAAAGGGTTTTGGTTTTAATAATAAGTTATGTTTTATTTTAACTTTAATGTTTGCGATGGCTGGGCCTTTACTTTTCCACAGTCATAGACATATTATGTTTGTAAGTTATATGCCTTTTTTAATTTTAGGTCTGATAGGTGTTAGAAAGTATTTTTCTGATAATAAAAAGGGTTTAATGATTATTAGTGTATTTTTAATGATTATGACTAGTTATTATTATAGTGTTGGTGGGATATTTTGTTTAACTATTTATGGAATTTATGAATATTTAAAAATTAATGATAAGTTTGTTTTAAAGGATTTTATTTTAAAAGGATTTAAGTTTGCTTTATTTATTATTGTTGGAGTTTTGATGGCTGGGGTTATTTTACTTCCTGTTATATATGCTCTTACAAATGGTAGAGGTGAGAGCTTTGGCGGTGTTTCATTAATTGAAGCTTTAACTTTTGGTATTAATTTAAATTTTTTACTTTATAAGTCTTATTCTGTTGGTCTTTTAGGTATTACTTTTATTGCAATTGTTTATCTAATTTTTAAGAAAAAAGAGGAAAGATTTTTAGGAATTTGTCTTTCTTTAATGATTATTTTTCCTATATTTGTTTATGTTTTAAATGGATTTTTGTATTTAGATGGTAAAGCTTTAATTCCCTTTTTACCACTTTATGTTTTAGCAACCGGTTTCTTTTTGAAAGATGTTTTAGAAAATAAAGCTGATTTAAGGGTTATATTTTTAATTATTGTTGTAAGTTTAACTTTGGTATATTTGGATAATAATAGTTTGAAATTATATTTTACTCTCGAATGTGGTTTGCTTTTAATATTGATTTTGTTATATAAAAAGTATAGTAAAAGTTTAATTATTCTTTTGCCTCTTGCAGTAATTAGTTCAGGAGTTTGTCTTGGAATAAATTTAAATGATAGTTTAATTTCAGTAGAGGAGTTTAAGAAACAAAATGATCCTGTTATAACTGAAATTATGGAGGATATTTCTAATGAAGATAAGGGTGTTTATAGAACCGCTATTAATTTAAAAGCTTCTAATGAGATAGTTAATAAAGTAAGTCATATTAATCAGAATATAATAACGCTTTATTCTTCTACTTATAATACTTTATATAGTGATTTCTTTTATGATTTTAATAACAATAGGGCTTCTAGAAATATGTTTATTACAAGTGAAGCAGGTAATAGTTTATTTGAAAGTTATATGGGAGTTAAGTATTTAATTACTGATGGTAAAGCTCCTTTGGGTTATAAAGTGTGGAAAAAATATGAAGATTATACGGTGTATGTTAATGAAAATACTTTACCTTTGGGTTATGTGACTGATAGGGTTATGAGTTATGAGAATTATGATAAGCTAGAATTTCCAGATGATAGTTTGGCTTTGATTGGTAATGTGGTGTCAGATGGCGATTATGAATATAATAGTTTAGCCCAGAAAGTTTCTTTAGATTTATTTGAAGGAAAAAGTAATAATTTAGAAATTGAGGAATATAAAGATGGCTATAAGGTTACGGTTAAAGATGATAGTGGTACGTTAAAATTAGATTTAGATGATGTGGAAGGTAAAATATATTTACTTAGATTTACTGTGGAAAATCCTCAGAAATGTTCAGATGGTGATACGACTATAACAGTTAATGGGATTAAGAATAAGTTAACGTGCAAGAGCTGGAAATATTTTAATAGTAATTATACTTTTGATTATACTTTAAATGGCAATTTAGATATTGAGTTTTCTAAAGGTGTTCATTATATAAAAAAAGCCGAACTTTACAGTATAAATTATGATGATTTTGTAGATAGTTATAGAGATGTTTCTCCTTTTGAAAATGTTATGGTTAAAGGAGATAAAATAAGTGGCATGGTAAATGCGAAGAGTGATGGATACTTTAATTTATCTATACCTTATGATGAAGGGTTTAAAGTAAAGGTTGATGGTAAAGAGGTTAATTATGAGAAGGTAAATAATGCATTTATTGGTTTTAAGATTGAAAAAGGTAATCATAAAATTGAAATTGAGTTTGAGGCACCTAATGCTTTGCTTGGTAAGATAGTTAGTTTGGGTGGAACTATAATATTTACTTTGATTATGGTGTATGATAAAATAAAATCCAAAAGGAGAGATATTAATGGATAATGGACAGTTATTAGTAGTACATGTTAATGAAAAACCATATACTATGGAAATTTTTGAAGATGGAAAGTTAGTTAAAGCGGTAGATGAAGTTTGGGTTGGTAGAAATGGAGTTACTGAATCAGAAAATATTATTGATTTTGATGAGAAAACACCTTTGGGACTTTATAATTTAGGTGTCGCATTTGGAATGCATGATATGAATCTTGATTATCCTTATTTTAAAGTTCAAGATAATGATTATTGGGTTGATGATTATAAATCTAGTCATTATAATTACATGGTTAGGATTGGTGAAGATATTCCTAATTTTGGATATCGTTATATTATTAGAGAAGATGAAAAGGATTTTGATTCAGCTGAACATTTGAAAGATTATGAGATGCAGTATGAGTATTCTGTATTTATCGAGTTTAACTGTGAAGGACAAATAAATGAGAATGGAATTGGTAACAATAAAGGTTCGGCAATTTTCTTACATTGTTTTGGATTAAAGGGTTATACAGGTGGATGTGTAGCTGTTTCTAGGGAAAATATGGAATATATAATAAACTTTTTAGATAGAGAGAAAAAACCTAAGATTTTAATTAAAAAATAAGCTTGCTTTGGAAAAATTGCAAGTTTTTTTATTTTTTTGGAAAATAAAAAGGAAATTTGAGTTTGATGTCGTATGTTAATATGTGAAGGGGCAAGAAAGGAGATATATGAAAAAACTATTTACTCTTTTATTATTTTTATCAATTTGTTTAACTTCACATTATAATGTTCAAGCATTGGATTCGGCTAAAATTACATATCATAGGTTAGATAATATTGTCTACAATAGAAAAATAGGTAATAATTTTAAGACTAATTATGTGACAATGTTTAAGTTAAATGATAGGATAGCATATTGTGTTGAACCTGGTGTAGAGATTACTGAAAGTTATTACGATATTTATACTGATTGGAGTAAGGTTAATTTTTCTGATGAATTAAAAGAATATATTGAAAAGTTAGGTTATTATGGTTATGAGTATCCTGGTCATCAAACTAGTCGTTATTATATTGCAGCTCAAGAATTAATATGGAAGGCTGTTAAACCAGAGACAGAGGTTGTATGGACAACTGGTAAAAATTATACAGGAGAAGTTATTGATGTTAGTAAGGAGAAAGAAGAAATTTTAAGTTTGGTTCAAAAGCACGATTTAAAACCTAGTTTTAGTGAGAAGTCATTTAAAGCGGTGGTTGGAAATAAAATTGTCTTGGAAGATGAAAACAATGTTTTAGATGATTATGAGATTTCTTCTAGCGAATATCATGATGTGGTTAAGGAAGGTAATACAATCACAATTACTTTAAATAGTGAGGTTGTTCCTGAGGAAACTTTAACACTTACTAGAAAACATTATGATGATGCTCCGCTTCTTGTATATAGTAAGGCTAATTCACAGACACTTTCTGCTTTAAGAATTACTACTGATAAGGAAACATATATTAAAATTTCTAATGAGGAAGCACCAGAGGTAGTGGAAGTTCCTAATACTAGTTATAATAGTTTATCTGGTGTATTTGGAACTTTACTTGTTGGTGTGGGAATTATAATTGCTAAAATACGTTAAAAATGTTGGACTAATTTTAGTTATACTTGGACATTATTATTTTTGTAGTTATGTTTTAGAAGAGGTTCATGAGATGAAAAATTATGAACCTAAATTAGAAATTAGTTATAATACAAATAATACAGATGATAAAAATATAAAAGAAGAAAAACAAACGGTGAGTAATACTTTGAAGGTTAATACATCTAATGATTATTTGGCTGTGATTGAAATTCCAAAAATAAGTTTAAGAAGATATTTGTATGATGTTAATTCTAAACAAAATGATGTCGATAAAAATATTGAGATTTTGAAAAATTCCGATATGCCTAGTGTTAAAGGTGGAAACTTAATATTAGCTGGACATAATGGAAATACTTCTGTTGGACATTTTAAAAATTTACACAAGTTAGTAATAAATGATGAGATAATTATTTATTATAACAATATTAAGTATGTATATAAAGTTTCTAAAATTTATGATGTATTAAAAACAGGAACGGTTGCGATTAAAAGGGATAAAAGTCAAAATACAGTAACTTTAATTACTTGTTTGGGAAATGATAGACAGTTAGTCGTTATTGGTTATTTATCTTCAAGGTTTTAAGGATATAAATAGGTTTTATTTATATCTTTTTCATTTTGTAATTTTTTTTGTCATATATTGTAATGGTGAAATTTATGAAATATAAAATAGGAGCTTTAATAGCTTTGCTTACATTACTTTGTTTTTTTAATTATGTGAGTGCGAAGAATAATGATTTACCTTTACTTTCAAAGGTTATATATTTGGATGCCGGTCATGGTGGTGCGGATAGTGGAGCTTTTTATAAGAATGTTAAAGAATCTGATTTGAATTTAAAGATTGTTAAGAAAGTTATGAATTTACTTAAGGGCGAAGGAGCAATTGTTTATTTAACGAGATATGGTGATTATGATTTGTCTGTTGGAAATGCTTGGAATAGAAAACGTAGTGATTTATCTAGAAGAGCAAATATTATAAATAGGTCGGACTGTGATTTATATTTATCTATTCATTTAAATGCGGAGGATAGTGGAACACTTCATGGGGCGGAGGCTTATTATGATACAATTAATCCTGAAAACAAGAGAATTGCGGAAATTTTTCAAGAGGAGTTTAAAAAATATTTGAATACTAATCGAGATTATAAGGAAAATAGTACGAAGTATTTACAAAGAAGAGTAAGTAGACCAGGGGTGTTATTAGAGGTTGGTTTTTTATCTAATTCGAGTGAAAGAGCATTACTTACAAATGATACTTATCAAAATAAAATAGCTGATGTAATTAGAAAAGGTGTAAATAGGTATTTTAGTGAATAAATTTCACGTTTTTTACATAAAAGAGGTGGGAAAATGTGCTATAATGTTTGATAGGTGAGTATATGACAGAAAAAATATTCAAAACATTAGATGAACAAGTCGATATTTTAAGAAATAAAGGTCTTACAATTAAAGATGAAAAGCGAACTAGAGAAATTTTGCTTCGTGAAAATTATTTCTTTATTAGTGGTTATCGTCATTTATTTACGACAAAGGAGAATAAGGATAAATTTTTACCAGGGACAACTTTTGAAGAGCTATATGCTACATTTTTGTTTGATAGGGCTATAAGGAACACCTTTTTTAAAAATATTTTGATTGTGGAAAATAATATTAAATCAATAACTAGTTATCAATTATCTAGAAAATATGGTTTTAAGGAAAAGGATTATTTGGACCCTAAGAATTTTTCACAGGATAGTTTGCAGTCAAGACAGGTTTATGATGTTTTAAACAAGGTCCGAAGACAAATAAGGGTTAATGGCAGGAAGCATAGTGCGACTTTCCATTATATTGAACATTATGGATATATTCCGTTTTGGATTTTGGTTAAGGTTTTATCATTTGGCATAATGGCTGAGTTTTATGATATTTTAAAATATGAAGATCAAGATGATATAAGTAATTTTTATAAAATATCGCCGGATGTTTTAAGTGTTTATCTATCACTTCTTTCTAATTTTAGAAATGTTTGTGCACATGAGGATATTTTATATGATCATAGAACTCAAAGAATTATACCTGATACTAGATTTCATAAATCACTTAATATTCCAGAGGATGAAGATGGTTACATTTATGGAAAAAATGATTTGTTTAGTTTAGTTATTATTATGAAGGTGATGCTTTCTAAAGATAATTTTAATGAGATGATTGATGAAATTAAAAGAGAGGTTACTATTTTGGATGAGGCAATTGATGTAGTACCACTCGATACCATTTTAAATAGAATTGGTTTTCCAAATAATTGGTATGAAATAAAAGGATTAGAATAGGAGGAATTTTATGCGGGAACGAATAATAAATATTGTTGTTATTATAATTGTTTTAGCGCTTGGGGTAACAGGAACTTTATATTTTGTAAATAATGATTCAAATAATAATGAAAGTTTAGTTAAAAAGAATGTAAATATTACTTCAAATGATTCAATAAGTGAATCAATAGATAAAGTATATGATTCAGTGGTTGTTGTTAGTAATTATCAAAATGGTCGTTTAACTGGTTATGGATCAGGATTTGTTTATAAGAAAGATGATAATTATGGATATATTATGACTAATAACCATGTTGTTGAGGATGCGACTGAGGTTAAACTTACTTTGAGTTCAGGAGAAGAAGTGGATGCTGAAGTTTTAGGTACTGATTCTTATATGGATGTGGCTGTTTTAAGGATGGATGGCGATAAAGTTTTACAAGTTGCAGAAATTGGTGATAGTACAGAATCTAAATTAGGTGATACTGTATTTACGGTTGGTACTCCAGTTAGTACAGAGTATGCTGGTACAGTTACTAAAGGAATTATTTCTGGTGAAAATCGTGAAATTACTGTTACAAATAATGGTAGTGAATATATGATGGAAGCTATTCAAATTGATGCTTCTATTAATCCAGGTAATAGTGGCGGACCACTTGTAAATATTAATGGTGAAGTTATTGGTGTTAATTCAGTTAAGTTAGTTGAAAGTTCAATTGAAGGTATGGGGTTTGCTATTCCAATCGAGGTTGCAATGTCACAAGTTGAGAAACTTGAAAATGGAGAGCCTATAGCTCGACCTGTAATTGGTGTTACTCTTTATGATTTGGATAGTTTACCTTTACTTGGATATAGTGATTTGAGAATTGATGAGAGTATAAAATCAGGAGTAGTAGTTCAAAGTGTTGAAAGTGGTTCTGATGCGGAAGCAGCTGGACTTGAAAGAAATGATGTTATTACTAAAGTGGATGGAACTACGGTAAAAGGTTCTGCTCACTTGAAATATTTACTATATAAACATAATATTGGTGATAGTGTTAAATTAACTATTGTTCGTAATGGTAATGAAAAAGAGTTAACTCTTAAGTTAACTCAACAGTTAGGAGACTCTAATTAAGAGTCTCTTATCTTATTTCTGGACATTCTCCAGCGGAAGGAACATAAAAACAATGATTTTTGTATCTACCACTATTGTACTGGTCCCACCATGTTGTTTTACATGATTCACCTTCTTTTGGTGCATAAAACCATAGTGCGTGGGTGGCTGGATGATAGTACTCTCCTTTGATAACCCGGTTAGCTAAATTTCTTTCAACGGTTGTTGGATTACTAAAGAAAAGGGGACTATCGACACCTGAAAATCCTCCTGGATTTTGGTATATTACTTTACTTATTGTATCAACATTTTTAAATGTTAGACAGTTTGCTAGAGCTCTATTGATGACAACATTTCCCACCATTAACATACCTAAATCTCCTTCGCCAACTGCTTCTGCTCGCATTAATCTAGCAAGTAAATCTCTTTCTGTATCTGTAGATCTAATTACTGACATAGTATAATCACCATTATATTATATGTTTTTTGTTTATTCTGGTGAAAATATTTGAAATAATTGTTTTGATGTGATATAATTTATTTGTCTTGTGAAAGATAGGGGAATAGTTCAGTTGGTAGAACGTCGGTCTCCAAAACCGAATGTCGTGAGTTCAAGTCTTGCTTCCCCTGCCATTAGATATTACTGATTTTACTTTAATTTATAAAGGAAAATCGTTTTTTTTATATACTAGGAATTTGTTATAATAGAGGTGATAAGAATGATGATATCAATAGAAGAAGATGGAGCAAGATTCAGTGGAAGAGCAGGGGCTATTATATATAATGAAGATAAAACTAAAATTTTATTAGAAAACCAAGGTAGATTTTATAGGTTTCCGGGTGGT
Source organism: uncultured Bacilli bacterium (assembly GCA_944358675.1). Taxonomy (GTDB): domain Bacteria; phylum Bacillota_I; class Bacilli_A; order RF39; family UBA660; genus Coprosoma. The sequence goes on from CALVRN010000015.1 coordinate 11,325, forward strand.
AGAATAGATGTTCATGAAGATAGTCAAAAAGCAATAAAAAGAGAGCTTAAAGAAGAGTTAAATATAAGTGTTGATTTGAAGCTAAAATATATCGTGGAGCTATTTTTGAATTCATTAAAAATTAAGTATCATGAAATAGGCTTTTATTTTATAACTCAAATTAATGAGAAAACTATTTTAAATAAGTCTAAATCTTTAGATGGTGATAGTGAATTTGAATGGGTATTAATAAGTGATTTAGAAAATTATAATATTATTGCTAAACCTATTAAAGAAAAGGTCATAAGCAAAAAAATATTGACTGATGATTTGGAACATATTATATATAGAGAATATTAATTAAGTTTTTATATTGTTATTTTGAAATAATGGTAGTATAATTTGATTTGAAAGTTGTAAAAAGGGTGAGTGATATGCAAAATATAGTGTTATGTGGAAGTATGAAAGTTAAAGATAAAATTTTAGAAGTATCAGATGTTTTGAAAAGTATGGGGTATAATGTTTTGCTACCTGAAGAGTGTATGCGTGGTGAGAAAAAAGTTATTGCTTCTAGAACTCATTTGGATAGGATTTGTAATCCTAATAATGAGATAATTTTAGTGGTTAATGCTTCTAAAGGTGATAAGGAAAATTATATTGGGCCTAATACTTTTGCGGAAATAGCTTTTGGTTTTTATTTTCATAAAAAAGTTTATTTATTAAATGATATATATGAACCTTATAGTGATGAACTATTAGGATGGAATGTTATTCCTTTAAAAGGTGATTTACAAATGATAAAAAAATAATGCTTATTTAGCATTAATTTTTTTTCTTTTTTTATAAAATACAGCAACTGCAACTATAAATATAATAATTAGAAGAACTAAAATTATATGAGAATATTGATCCATAATATCTACTATACTTGTCCAGTTTTCACCAACTATACTACCAGCAATTGTTAAAGCGGCGTTCCAAATTAATGATCCAGCTGTAGTATAGATTAAGAATTTTTTCATTGGCATTTCACTCATACCCGCAGGAATTGATATTAAACTTCTAATAATCGGGACAAATCTACAGAAGAAAACGGTTTTATTTCCTTTTGTATCAAACCAATTATCTGCTTTATCAATATCTTCTGGTTTTAATCTTAATATTTTACCTGGTTTACTAGTAATTATTTTTTTTAATCTTTCTTTGTTTAAAATTTTACCAATATAATATAGGACTATGGCTCCTAAAATAGAACCTAAAGTAGATGCAATAATTACTCCTACTATATTCATATCTGAAAATGTGGTCATAAATCCACCAAATAGTAATATTACTTCAGATGGAATTGGTGGAAATACATTTTCAATGGCTATTAAAAGAAATACTCCTAAATAACCAAAATTGTTCATAATTTCAATAATCATTTCTTGCATAGTATACACCTCGTGTATTAAGTATATCATGAAAAAGGATTACTAGCAATAAAGTTACAAAAATGTAATGTTATGTAATGGATAAAAATGGTATAATGGTATGGCTTAATGTATAATTGGATGTAGAGGTGAGGGGTATGTTTAAAGAGATTATAATGGCTATATTAGCTTTTGTGATTTTATTTTTGTTTTTTGTTATTGTTGCTTTTATTAAATGGATTAGGAGTAAAAAATGAGTTATTTAGAAGCAATTAAAATAGCTCTTTTTACTTTTCCCTTTTTAGCTTTTTTATTTACTAGTCCTTTTATATTGTGGCAATATCATAAGTATGGTTCAGTTAATAAATTAAGAGTTTTAATAATATATTCTTTTATTTTATATATGATATGTGTATATTTTTTAGCCATTTTTCCTTTACCATCTATAGATGAAATTGATATGAGTGGTCCTATTTGCCAGCTAATTCCGTTTGGTTTTGTTTTGGGAATTGTTAAGGAAATACCAAATATGAAAGATATTTTTGATGTGTTTTTAAATTCTAGTGTGTATACTGTTTTGTTTAATATTTTAATGTTTATTCCATTTGGAATTTATTTAAGGTATTATTTTAAAGTGAGTTTAAAAAGAATAGCTATATTTAGTTTTATATTTAGTTTATTTTTAGAGATAACTCAGCTTACAGGTTTATATTTTATTTATCCTCATCCTTATAGGCTTTTTGATGTGGATGATTTAATGATTAATACTTTAGGTGGTATTTTAGGTTATTTTATAGCTGGGCTTTTTATAAAATTTTTACCATCTAGAGAAACAATAGATTTAGAAAGTTTAGAAGAGGGTAAAAAAGTTAGTGGACTTAAAAGAATTACAAGATTTTGTTTAGATGTATTTATTTATTTGATATTCACTGTTATTTTGAGTGCTATAATTGATATCAGACATGTGGGCGCTATATCACTTATTATTTATTATGTAGTAATTCCTTATATTTTTAAAGGACAAACTTTGGGAGGAAGATTTTTAAATATGCGACTTGTTTTTCCTAATAAAAGATTGTTTAGATTATTTTTTAGATTGGTGTTAATTGTTTTATATTTTTTAGTAATACCATTTGGTGTTGGATTTATATATATGTTTTGTGTTCGAAATTTTGAATTATCTAATATTTTAATATTTGTTTTGGGTGCAATATATGTATTATGTTTAGGTATATTTTATTTGGTTAATATTACTAATATATTTAAAAAGAAACTTTTATTTTATGATAAGGTTTCAAAAGGAGAATATGTAAGTACAATTGGTGAAGAAAATTTGCAAAAGTGTGATGAAAATGAGTAAAATGATTGCAAATGTGTGATAAAAACAAGAAAAATGGTTGCAAAAGTGTGATTTTGCGATAAAAAAGCTTCGTTTTATGGACGAAGTTTTATTTTAATTGATATGTTTTAATTAACTTTTCAGCAACTTTAATACCATCAATGGCTGAGGTTGTAATTCCTCCAGCATATCCTGCACCTTCTCCACATGGGTAAATGCCTTTGATGTTTGATGTAAAATTTTCATCTCTTTCCATTTTTATGGGTGATGATGTTCTTGATTCTACAGCTGATAAAATAGCATCATCACTGGCAAATCCTTTGATTTTTTTGTCAAAGTTTTGAATACCTTCAATTAAGGCTTCTGAAATATATTCTGGAAAAATATTTCTTAAGTTAGTTAGTTTGTATTCTCCTTTAAAAATTGGATTAATATTTTTGAGTTCGTTACTTGATTTGTTTTCTACAAAGTCTTTAAATAATTGAGTTGGTATTTTTCCTTCACCTATTTGATATGCTTTTTTTTCTAATTTTCTTTGAAATTTTATTCCATCAAGTGGTTTTGATCCAAAATCATTTGGAGATATAGTTACAATAATTGCACTATTAGCATTTTTAGTGTCACGGTTATGATTGCTCATACCGTTAATAGCAAGCATTTCTTTTTCTGATGAAGCATTTACGACATAACCCCCTGGGCACATACAAAATGAGTAAACACCTCTTTTTTTAGATGTTTGATATGTTAATTTATAGGATGCGGGTGGTAAACTTAAGTGATTTCCACCATATTGGTTAAAGTCAATTAAAAATTGAGGATGCTGGATACGAATACCTACAGCAAATGGCTTTGGTGATATATTTAAGCCTTTTGTTAATAACATTTCAAAGGTATCTCTACTGCTATGACCTAAGGCTAAAATTAGGTTTTCACAAGGAATTATTTCTTTATTATTTATTTCAATGTTTGTTAATTTGTTATCTTTAATTATTACATTTGTAAGACATGTATTATATTTTATTTGTCCTCCCATATTAATTATTTCATTAATTATATTTTTGATAACTTTTCTGAGTATATCTGTTCCAATATGTGGTTTATTTAAATATAAAATATCTTTTGGCGCTCCATGTTTAACAAATATATTTAAGACTTCTTTATTTCTGAAAAATTTATCTTTAGTTAAAGTATTTAGTTTACCATCTGAAAATGTTCCAGCCCCACCAGCTCCAAATTGGACATTTGAGTTTGGTTTTAACTTTCCTGTTTTCCAAAATTTTTCCACAGTATTTACTCTTGAATCAATATCTTCTCCTCTTTCAATGATTAAAGGTTTATAACCAGCTTTAGCTAATATATATCCAGCAAACAATCCAGCAGGACCACTACCGACAATTATAATCTGATGATTTAATTTTTTATTTCCGGGTTTTGGTAATTTGTATGTTTCATCTGGTGTTTTGGTAATGTCGTTTAAGTGTTTTTTAAGAATAATATTTTCGTTTTTTATTTCTGCATCTATTTCATAAACATACATTATTTCTTTTCTTGCATCAATTGATTTTTTATTTATTTTATAACTTAAAATATCATTTTCTTTTATTTTTAATTTTTGAGATATTTTTTGTTTTAAATTATTTTCATTTTCATCAATATTTAATTTTATTTGTCTTATTCTAATCATTATTTCACATTCTTTCCGGCTATTATTCCACTCATCCAAGCCCAGCCCAGATTGTAGCCACCACAGTCTCCATCAATGTCGATAATTTCACCAGTAAAGTATAAATTTTTAATTTTTAACGATTCTAATGTGTTTTCATTTATTTCATTTAAAGGAATACCTCCACAGCAAACTTGGGCATGGTCAAATGTATGAGTTGATGTTATTTTTAATTCAAAGCTTGTTAAGTTATTTATTAATGTATCAAATTCTTTAGAAGATAGGTTATCTAATAATAAATTTCTTTGAATGTTTGATTTTTTTAATATAATATCAACTAATTTATAGTGAATAATTCCTTCTAATAATTCACCAATTTTTTTATGAGTGTTTTTGTTTAGTTTTTTTAATTCATCTTTTGAATTTTCAAAAGGCATGAAATTAATTTTAATAGTTACATTTTTATTTTCATTTAAAGCTTTAGATGCTTCGCCACTTATGTTAAAGATGCATATACCACTTACCCCATAATCAGTTAGTTGTATTTCTCCTGTTTCACTTTTAATAAAAGTGTTATTAATAAATAAACTTACTTTAACATCAGTTCTAATTCCACTCCAATTTTTGAAAAATTTTTCATTCCCTTTTAATTGTACTAAGGAAGGCAAAGGAGTTATTATACTGTGGTTAAATGCTTTGGCTAGTGTATAACCTAAACCATCTGAACCTGTTTTTGGAGCAGCTTTGGAGCCTGCACTTATTATAATATTTTTTGCTTTAATGTTTTCTTTGTTTGGATTAATTATAAAGCAATCTTTTTTTATTATTTTTTCCACAGTAATATCATTAATAATTTCAATTCCAAGTTTATTACATTCTAAAAGTAAAGCATTTTGAACCGTAAAAGCTTGATTAGAAAAAGGATAATAATATCCATTTTTGGTTTTGGATATAATACCTAATGAGTCAAAGAATTTTAAGATACTCTGTTTTCTTTCTTCAGTTATAAAATTTTTAATTAAGGATGGAGTAGATGAGTGGAAATGTGAAATATCATTATCTTCATTCCAAAAGTTACATCTACCATTTCCAGTAATTAGTATTTTCTTCCCGCATTTATTATTTCTTTCAAGGATGGTTACTTTCTTTCCATTTCTAGCTGCAGTAATGGCAGCTGTAAGACCGGATGCACCTCCACCTATAATAACAACTTCTTTCATTTAAAATTTCATTCCTTTCACTACGTTCAAGGCACACATAGGAATGAAAACCTTGAACTTTTTTCAGATTAATCACCATGAATATTATAACATAAGTATGTTATATTATATAAAAAGAGTAAAATTATTAAAAAAGTTTTAATGATTTTTATAAGATTTGGATATAACCGGAATTTTTTTGCTATATTCCGGAAAAAATTCGGTTATAAGCGGAATTTTTTGACCATATTCCGGAAAAAGTTCGGATTTAAACGAATTTTTTCAAAAAAATAAATAATTACATAAATTTACAAAAAAAGAGCAATTATTATGATACAATATGAAATAATAATTGGAGGTGTTTTTATGAAACTAGAAGACTATGAAAGAGTTGAAAGTAGTAACATAGATTTTAAAGAAGGCGTAGAATATAAAAAACCTAAGAGTTGGCTTAAATCTGTTTCTGCGTTTGCTAATTCTAATGGAGGTATCTTACTATTTGGTATTAGAGATGTCGATAAGGAGCCAATTGGATTAAAAAATATCACAGAAGATTCTGAAATGGTAACAGAGTTAATTAATAATAAGATAACACCCCTTCCTAGATATGAATTAAATACATTTAAAGAAGACAATAAAGATTTTATGGAGGTTAAAGTTGGTGATGGCCCTAAAACTCCATATTATTATTCTAGTGATGGACGAAAAGAAGCTTTTATTCGCTCTGGAAATCAATCTATTCCTGCACCAAAACATATTTTGGATGGGTTAATATTGAAGGGACAAAATACAACTTTTGATGAATTACCTAGTAAATATGATATTTCAGATGTTAGTTTTACATTATTAAATGTTTCTTTAAAAAATGAAACCGGAAAAGAATTAAACGAAAACAAGGATTTTATTTCTTTAGAATTAATGACACAAGATAAAATGATTACCAATGCTGGGTTATTATTGTCAGACCAAGGTTTATTGGTACAATCTAGAATTTTTTGTACTAGATGGAAAGGTATGGTTAAAGGAACTATTGATGGCGATGCCATTGATGATAAAGAATATACTGGAAGTATTATTTCTCTTTTGGAAAACGCTGAAACTTTTATTAAAAACAACTCTAAAACAAGCTGGGAAATTAGAGGAATGAAAAGAGTTGAGGTAGAAGAATATCCAGTTCGAGCTATTCGTGAAGCTCTTGTTAATGCTATTATACATAGAGATTATCAAATTGTAGGTTCTGAAATTCACGTAGACATGTATGATGATAGATTGGAAATTACCTCTCCTGGCGGGATGTTGGATGGAAGTTTTATTCAAAATTTAGATATTACTAAAGTTGCATCAATGAGGAGAAACCGTATTATTTCTGATATATTTAATAGATTACATTTTATGGAACGAAGAGGAAGTGGTTTAACTAGAATTTTAGAATCTTATAATGGTTATGATATAAAACCCTCTTTTTTATCTGATGCTTCGTTCTTTAAGGTGACTTTTCCTAATAAAGGCTATATTCAAGGAAAACATTTAGAATCAGTTGGTTCTTCATATGTTAATGGAAATGTAGTAACTGATAATGATTATTTTGTTATTAAAATGTATAGAAATCTTCCACATAATGTTACTAGAAATACTTATGATAAAATCCAAAAGTTATTTGATAAATATACTTATGAATATGAATTTGATCGAGAAGATGTAGAAGAATTATTAAATTTGAAAAAAACTAGAGCTTTTGAAATTTTAACAATGTTACTTAACTCTGATTTAATAGAGCATTCATATTCTACTAAATATAAATTTAAAAAATAAAAATTTTATTTTTTAAATTTATATTGTGTATAAAGATATAAAATGTTTAAATCTATTCTAAAAAAATAAATTTGAAAAAACTTAATTTTGTGTTATGATGTATGTAGATGAGAGAAATCTCATATAATAAAAAAGAGGAACATTTAGTTTTGCAAGTGAATGTCTCCTCCAAAATAAGTTTGGTTTGACACTCATTCTAGTTGATGAGTGTCTATTTTTTTAGAGCTAAAACCAATAAGGTAGATAGCAGTAAAATGATAGAAATGAGGTTTAAAAACTTTAAAATAAAAGTTTTTTTTTTCATTAATATCTCTTTTCTTTTACAAGAATTGAGGGCGAAACTCACATTGAATGTTTTTAATAAAATTATATAATATAACGAATAGTTATTTAATAAAAATTATATAATATTTCTTGTGTATGTGTATAAGCTTGTTAAAAAAATTGTAATTTGATGTGAGTGGATTAGTGTGTTATAATTTAGCTAGTGAAATGGGTGATTTTATGAATTTCCTTAAAAGCTTTGTAGCTGGGTTATTTACGTTGATTTTTGGTGTTTTAGTTGTTGTTACTATATGTGTATTTAATGTTAGTGGGTTTGCTAGTAAAGAAAATATAGTTAATCAAATGGAAAATACAGATATTTTAACAGAAGTTAAAAAAATCAGAAATAGTGGTAGTGGTGAAGGAGGAAATGGACTTTCACAAGTTATTGATGAGATGTATTCTTTAGCTTCACAATTTTCTGTTTCTGAAGAAGTTGTAGATAGTATTATAGATTCTAAAATTACTAAAGAAATTATTGGAGATGCTGTTGGTAATTTAACGGATTATGTTGTTAATGGTAAAGAAACTAAAGCTCTAACCGCAGATGATGCTTATAATTTAATCAATGAAAATTTAGATGATATTTTAAAGGAAAGTAATATTTCATTAGATGATGGACAAAAAGAAAAGTTTTTAAGAGAAATAAAAAAACAACTTCCTGATATGGTTCAAGCAATTCCAACAAGTGAAAGTTTAGCTAATAGTAGTTATATTAATCAAATTAATTTATTACAAGAAGTGTTTGGTACTAGAGTTAAGGTTATATTGTGTATCGGTATAGCTATTAGTGGATTAATTGTAATTGTTTTAAAAAGAAAAGAATTTGAATGGTGTGCTAATATGGGGGTGGCATTATTACTTGCTGGACTTGTTACTTTAGGATTATCATTAGTAATACCTGGTTTTGTAGTCGATATGATTGGTACAACTGATATGTCATTACTTGCTTCATCAATTTCTGATTCTTTAGCTAAACCAATTTTATATAGTGGCATAGGTACTTTAGTTTTAGCACTATTACTATTTATCTTTTATAAAGTTATGGAAAGAAAAGCGGATACAAAAATTAAGAGTTAGACATTTTGTTTGTCTAACTCTTTTTTCTTTGTTCTATTTAGAATATAATCAGTACTAACGTTGTAGAAATCAGCTAGTTTTATTAATAAATCAATGGGTATATCTCTTTTACCGCTTTCATATAAACCGTATTGTTGTCTAGTTATATTTAGCATGCTGGCAACTTCTTTTTGATATAAGTCGTTATCTATACTTCTTTAAGTACATTTTTAGCACCTCTAATAAAACTCTAACAAGAATTTATTTGAATTCCTTGACAGGCATTCATTTGAATGCTAATATTTAATTATAGAATAGAATAATAACAAAAAGTTGTCAATATGTGAATAAAAGACAAAATTATTATTCATAATAGTAGTAGGAGGAATTTAAATGAGAAGAAGATTTAATAGGACTCAAAGAAACTATATTATTGCTGGTTTATGCATGATATTAGTCATAATGGGAGTAGGATATGCGGCATTTAGTAGTCAATTAAAAATAAGTGGTACTTCTAGTATAAGTGGCAGTTTTAATATTCAAATTACAAATATTGAAACAATGTTACCATCAGAGTCAGGAGGTAGTGGGATACCAGATGGTTATAATATAAGTGAACCAACATATACACCAACTAGTGCGACATTTAGTGCAGGATTTGAACTTCCTGGGAGTGCAATAGCATATATAGTAGAAGTATCTAATTTAGGCAGTATAGATGGACAGGTTACAATAGGAAATTTAAGTTGTGGAGATAATAGTGCAATTATGTGTCAAGCTATGGCAACAGATGAAGAAGGAACAAATGGTTTTAATTTTGACTATGGAAATCAAGATTATTCTGACATAAATTTTACCTTAAAAACAGGAGAAAAACATTATATATTTGTTATGGTAGGATATGCGGATGTAACAGAACAACCAACAGATTTAGATACAAATATAAAATTAGACTTAACATATGAGCAATATAAGGATCCAAATTTAACTGGAGAGACAACGTTAATTGGAGGACAAGAAGTAAATATAGTATCAGATGGTAATGGTTTATATAAAGATGAATATGAATCTGGAAGATTAATATACCGCGGACAAAATCCTGATAATTATATAATGTTTAATGATGAGCTTTGGAGAATAGTAGCCAAAGAAGCAGATGGAACATATAAAATAATCAGAAATGATATTTTAGCAGACCGAGTATTCGATGAAGCAAATCGTAGAACAACAGAAAATAACTCATATTGTCAACATCCAACATCTGGCTGTGGAGTATATGCAGCAGTAGAAGGAACATTTTCTTCCCCTAGCGGATCACAAAGTGGAACAGTAACCGAAGATTCAAGTATAAAAATATATTTAAATGATGATTATTATGTAAATAATATAAATAGTACAGCAAAAGGACAAATGACAAGTCATTCATTTAATATAGGGGCAGTAGAAAGATTAGATCAAAGTGGTTCTCAAGCTGATAGTATAGAAAAAAATATAGCCGGAGAAAAAATGTACCAATGGACAGGGAATGTGGGACTTGCCAACGTATCAGATATATTAAAAGCAAGTACAAATCCACTATGTACATCTGCAACTACTTCAAGTAATAATTTAACTGCTTGTAATAGTAATTATTTATTAGATAAAGGAGAAGCAAGTACATTAGATTACTGGACAATAAATGCTTCTTCTGGCGAGTCTGGTGGAGATTCTCATCATGTTTGGAGCGGTTCTGTGGTTGGTTCGGGCACGTATGTGGTCCTCGCTTATGCCTATATTAGTGCTAATGCTCCCCGCCCAGTAGTCTTTTTGAAATCTGATACTACTTTGTCTGGAAGTGGAACTTCAGAAGACCCATTCACAATAGTGCAATAAATACACAATAATAAGAATAAATTAGTAAAGGCGAAGCCTTAGAACGACCGCGAAGCGGTCGTTTTACATAGGATTTTTTAATATATATTTTTGTTAACTAAAAGTAACTTATAATTAATTATGATTTTTTATGATTTTAAGGTATAATTGTTTTAGGAGGATTAGGTATGTCTGATGTAGATAAAATTTTGAAAGATAGTGATTATGTTATAAGTAATAGTGAAGAAAATAAGAATGATAAGGTTGTTGTTTTAAAAAACAGTGAAGAGTTTTTAAAATGGTTTTTAGGTGATAAGAATTTACATGACAAAAAAATAGGATTTATTTTAGATGAAGATGGTACTATAAAAAAAATGGAGGTAATGTATGAATTTTTAAAGTATTATTTATCGGTTAAAGATAAATTAAATTTAAAGATGGAAGATTACAACAGTTTATTTGTTAAGGGGTATAGTAATAGATTTTTAGAAGAGGCTTTAGAACAATTTGTTTCTAGTAATAAAGGTGGTAAATTTTTAAGAGCTTGTTTAATTGCTTTAGGTTATCAAAGTTTTGGAAATGAGGATGATAATTATTTAGCTTTAGGTTGTGCTTTGGAATTATTTCAAACATCAATTTTGATTCATGATGATATTATTGATAAAGCGGATAAAAGAAGAGGTTTAGATACTATTCCAGTTAAGTATCAAAAAATATACGGCGATCCAATTAAAGAGGGAAATGATTTTGAAAGTAAACGAAAAGATATTGGAAATTCAATGGCTTTATGTTTAGGCGATTTGGGCTTTTATTTGGCTTTACAAATTATAGTTCAAAATTACAGAAATAATGAAAATTTAGATAGGGTTTTAGAATATTATAATTCAGTTGCCATTAAAACTTGTGAAGGAGAAATGGTAGATGTTATTTTACCATTTTATGAAGAGTTTTATGGTGAGGAAGATGATTTAGAGAGTCATGTAATGGAGATATATAAATTAAAAACAGCATGGTATTCGGTAGTTGGACCATACTCTTTGGGAGCTATACTAGGTGGTTTAGATGATGATAAGGTTCATAAATTAGAGGATGCTTTGATTAATTTAGGGGTAGCTTTTCAAATTAAAGATGATTTACTTGGTATTTATGGAGATGAGAAACATATTGGTAAATCAGTTACATCAGATGTTAGTGAATATAAACAGACTATTTTATATGCTTATGCGATTAATACAAAGTACAGAGATGAGTTATTAAAATATTATGGTAAAGAAATAAGTGTTAAAGAGATGGATAAGGTAAAAGAGATATTTGATAAATCTGGAGCTAGAGAATATGCGAATAAAACTATGGATAAATTATTTAAAGATAGTTTTAAAGATATATTAGATTTGGATTTTTTAAGTACTGATAAAAAGAAATTGTTATTAGGATTTGCGGAATTTTTAAAGGTTAGAAGTAAATGATTAAAAAAATAGTATTATGTTTATTTGCTTTATTATTAGTGGGCTGCGGAGTTGAAACTAGAACTATTGATAAGGCAAATGGTGATTCTAAAACTTATTTGTTTTTTAAAGATTTTGATCCTAATAATTATTATGTAGAGTTATTTGATAGGAATAATAATAAAAATGATGATACTAAAATAATTATGGCTAGAAGTGGTGACAAATATTATTATGAGATAGATGGAACTAGTAATATGATTGTTATTTCAAAAGATGGTTATAATTATACATTAGATGCACAGATGAAAAGTTATAATAAGGTAGAAGGACCTGTTACTGATTATTCTTATGGGGTTTTACCACATGATATGAAGGCTCTTAGAACAGAAGGTTATGAAACTGGTGAAGAGAAGGTTTATGGTAAAAATTATATATATGAGAAGTATAAATTAGATAACGATGAGACTACTTATTATTTTAGTGGTGATGATTTAGTATATATTAAACATAAAAATATTCAAAGTACAGTGTTTTTTAGGTTTAATTTGACAAAAGATAAAGCTAGTAGTAAGCTATTTGAAATTCCAGATGATTATTTGGAAATTACTTATTAAGGTGATTACTATGGCTTTAGAAGATGTAAAAAAGTTTAAGATTGAAATTGAAAATGCTTGTATTCCATTAAGTTTAAAACATGAATATTTATATAGCCTTAATAATCTTTTAGAGGCTGATGAATATTCTTTTTTTGCTGTGGATAAATTAAAAAAAGAGTTTGAAAGTGAGGTTTTGTCTTTTAACCATTATCTAGATATTACTTTTAATTATTTGAAGAAAAATAGGAATTTTTTGGGTTTAAAAAAAGATTCTTTAATTTATAAATTTTTATCAAAAAATATTGGCGTTTTAATTTTTATGAATAGTAATTTTAAAGCTTTAGATATTGTAAGAGAGGCTTTATCTGAGAAAAAATTTGGGATTTTCAAGATTGATGATAATTATATTTTAAGATTATATGAATTAGTTTGTCATTTGAGAGAATATGGAAGTTTACCTGTTCAAACGGATAGAAATTTTAAGTTTAATGATGGAACTTATATGGGTACTTTTTTAGCTAGAAATAAAAAGAAAATATATATGCTTAAAGAAGGCAATGAATATGCTTATGAAATTACAACATATTTTGAAAAAAAATATATGACATTTGATGATAAATTAAGAGAAATATATGAGTATTTAAATAAGTATGGTAATGTACCTTTTACTAGTGATACTAAAATTAAATTTAGTAATGGAGAGATTATGGGTTATTTTATAAGTCATAATAGGAAGAAAATTGGTTTACTTGATAATGATATGGCTAGAGCGATTACTAGATGTTTGGATGGTAGAGTATTTCATTTTGAAGATAAGATTGATGAAATTTATTTAGTTTTATTAAAAAATGGTAAATTAACTAACAAGGATTTGTTTAGTGATGGTTTATCTATGATGAGATTTATATTTGATAATAAAAAAAGAATGATTAGTGAAAATAGTGAGAAAGTTAGGTTTATTTTAGAATACTTTGAAAATAGAAAACTTACTTTTGAAAAGAAGTTAGAAGAGGCATATTTATTTTTAAATGAAAATGGTTTTTTACCGAGTAGTCATAATAAAGATATTTGTTTTTCTGATGAAACTCACATGGGTTATTGGATTTATAAACATTTAGATGAAATAACAAGTTTTGATAATATATATTCTAAAGCTATTGTAAGTTATTTAGAAGGTAAGAAATTTACTTTTGATGATAAATTTAATGAGATATATAATTATTTACTTTTGAATGGTGAAATTCCTCGTAATAGTAAATTTAGTAATGGTGAAGACATGTGGAATTTTTTAAATCATAATATTGAAAAGATTAAATTTATGAACGATGAGAAAGCTTTATTAATTACAAATTATTTGGATGAGAGAAAAGGACTTTCTTTTGCGGATAAAATAAAAGAGCTTTATGTTATGTGTTTAAATGATATTGTTTTGGATAAGAATAGTTCTTTTAGTGATGGGGTTAATATAAAAGGATGGCTTTCTGATAATAAAGGAAGGTTAGCAAAGTTAAAAGATGATGAGAGTATTTCATATATATGGAGTAAGTGTTTTAAAAGAACTTTTGAAGAAAAGGTTATGGAAGCTTATAATTATATTTGTGAATATGAATGTGTGCCACTTCAAAGTGATGAAGTTAGGTTTACTGATGGTACTTTAATTGGAATGTGGCTTTCTAATAATAAAAGAGAGATATATTATTCTGATGATGAATATGTTATTTTACTTAAAAATAAAATTTTAGAAATAAGATGTAATTTTTTTGGTAGAATTAAAACTTTAAAAATTTAATATAATTAATTTACAAAGGTTATGTTTCATGATAATATTTAATTGGAGGATGAATATGAAGAAAACATTTAAATTATTAGTTTGTTTACTCGCATTATTTATGATGGCTAGACCTGTTCAAGCTAAAACTATTGATCATTTTCACGGTGAGATTGATAGTGATGTTAAGCTTGAAGATAATGTAGAAGGCTCTACTATTTTAGCTGGTTCTAATACCGAGATGACTAGTCAAGCCGATGGTGTTAGTTTTATGGCTGGCAACAAGGTAGAGTTTAGTGGTGAAAGTGAGTATGGTGTTTTTTTAGGTAATTCTATCGATGTTAGTGGAACTGTCAATAATGATGTATTTATTGCTGGTAATATAATTGATATTAAAAAGAATGCTGAATTGAAAAGAGATGCTGTAATTGCTGGAGCTGATATTGAATTAAATGGTAGTATTGGTAGAAATATAAGTATATATGCAACTACTGTTAATTTTAAAGGCGCTAAAATAGATGGTAATGTAAAACTTTATGCATCTAATATAGAAATTGATGATGAGACAAAAATAAATGGTAATTTATCTTATCCGGAGGATGCTACTATAAAATTATCTAAGGATAGTGTAAAAGGTGAAATTGTTAAAACGGATGCAATTCAATCTGAAGATAATAGTTTTGTTACTACAATGATGGGTAAATTTTGGTCATTTTTATCATTAATGCTTGTATTTGCAGTTTTAAGTTTAGCTTGTTCAAAGTTATTTGTTAGAATGCAAAAAGAATATGATAAATTTGATTTTAATAAAGGTTTAGAAGTATTTACTAAAGGATTAATGATTTTAATTTTTGTACCAATTATAATTTTTGTATTGTTCTTGATGTCTATTGGCATTCCACTTGCTTTGATTTTACTTGCTTTGTACTTTATAATTATGTATCTATCAACAATATTTACTGGTTATTTAATAGGTTATAAACTATGGCAGAAGTTTTTCAATAACGATATTAATATGTTGGTGGTTGGAATATTTGGACTTGCAATATTATTTGTACTTAATTTAATTCCAGGTATTAACTTTATTGTTTCGGCTTTGACAATGATTATTGGTATTGGAATTATATATGATGTTATTTTAAAAAAATTAGGTTCTAGCGACTAGGACCTTTTTTTAGTTAAAACATATAATATTTTGGGGTGATTATATGTATACAATATATCAGGTAAAAAACGGTGATACTTTAGCTAGTGTAGCTAGTAATTTTGGAACTTCGGTAAATAATTTATCTAGTTTAAACGGTATTATGGTGGGAAGTGTACTTAATCCAGGTGATTTTATTGTAGTTCCAAAGGTTCAAATGGAAAATCCTTATTTTATGGAATATACAGTTAAGAAAGGGGACAATATTTATGAGATTTCTAAAGTTTATAATGTTAGTCCTAGTCAACTTTTGAAGTTAAATGGGTTAAATGAAACTGATATTATTTATCCTAATCAAAAAATTATGATTCCAAGAAGGGGAGTGTCATTTTATATAACGGAGATGGATGATACTTTAGGAAAAGTAATGAGAGAATTAAATGTGAGTGCGAATGAATTAGCTAGACAAAATGGAACAATTTATTTAACAAATGATCAATTAATCGTGTATAAAAAATAAAGTTTTGAT
>CALVRN010000016.1 GCA_944358675.1 uncultured Bacilli bacterium
TCCATTAAAAAATCTTTTATAAGCATCTTCTAAATTAAATAGACTATTTCGAAGTGCGCAGCTATCAACTTCTTTTAGCCATGTTTTTTCTTTAGAAAGTGATTGTATTAATTTAATTTGGTCATAAGCTGATTTACTTTTTCCAGTTTTTTTATATTCTTTTATTTTATCATCCAAAAAATGATTATATATAAATCTAGAGCATCCGATAGTTTTATTAATTAATTCTTGTTGTTCTTTAGTTGGATACATTCTAAACACATAGCCTTTAAGTACTTGAATATTATCACCTTCTATTCTTTGATATATCTACTATAGCACATACAGATGTTCTTGTAAATAACTTTTTGCAAACTTTTACCTTTTACAAAGCAAATTCCTAGTAAATAAAAAACTTGCACAAAATAATATTTTAATTAATAACTATGATATAATAATGCCAATTTATAAAATGCAAGGATGTGAAAACATGAAGATATTCATTTATTTAGATGAAAGTGGCTCAATACATAAAAATAGTTCCACAAAATATTTTGCAGTAGGAGGATATTTTACTTTTACGGAAGATAAAAATAAAATTACTTCAACATATAAAAAGATTAATAAAAAAATAAAAGATGAAAAAATATACTGTGGAAAAAGAAATAAAATCTTATAATATGAGTGACAATGACAAAATAAATGTTTTTAATAAAATTCAAGATATAGATACTTTTTATGGTACAGTAAAAGTATTTGATAAAAATCAAATGAGAAAAGATGTAGTTGAATCAAATATATTTTTTAATTATGCGATTAAATTAGTTTTTAAAGATTGCATTATTCCTTTATTAAATTTAAATCAGATAAACGAAAATATAGAGTTTATAATAAGCATTGATAATAGAAATATTAGAGTTGGTGATTTAAATAATTTAGAGACATATTTAAAAACTGAATTTTGCTTAAATAATTTTGATTTTAAAGTAACTTACTTATGATTCAGCATACAATTAGCTGATTTAATTGTTAATACATTCTATAATTCATACAAAGATAGAAAAATTGTAAATAAAGTATTACCTCATTTAAAAGGAAAAAATTTTAGAGTTAGCTTATTTCCCGGAAGAAAAATTAATGGTAGAACCACAAAAATTGAATATAATAATGAGAGCATTTGACATTGACCATGGTTTGTGTTAAAATGTTCTCACAAGACTTGAGGTAGGTAGCTAAAAGCTAAGCGTATGTTAAGTACGCTGCCCCTCAGGCATTTTTTTATTTTAATACAAAAACAATCATTTATAAAAAGTATTACATTGTATACATAATTACATATGATATTCTTATATCTAGTAAGTGAAATGTAAATAATGTACACATTTGGTTTACAAAATAATAATTTTTATAATATTATTAATACAATAAATAAAAAACTTGTCCCCTTATTTCAACGTAAACACATAATATTATAAATATTGCAAATTTCCATAATTCTTTCACAGGGATAAAATGTTAGAATGGAACAAAATATAAATAATGCTAGAGAAAAAATGCATAAATAATATAAAAATAAATATTAATAAAGTGAAAAAGAATTAAATGAAGTTTTAAACGTCAAAAAAATTTTGACAGTTCAAAAAAAAAAATAAATAATAAAAAAATGATAAAGTAAAGAAAGGATAGAATAAATTATGGCAGAAGAAATTTTTTATCACGTTGTAACCGAAAGGCAATTGCTACCTGGCCAGACTATAAATTTTGATAGTCAAAAAAGCGGTGTATATCAAAGAGTAATAGAAAAAGAAAAAATAGTATTAGATATTTATAATCATCCCAACAAATATATAGAAAGTAATTTAGATCATCATACAAAAGTAGCATTACGAGAGTTAGCTCTTGAAGAAGTTAGAAAAGAAAAATTTCCAAATTACCCATCAAGACTAAAATCATTATATGTTTCAAAAAGTATAAAAGAAGCTCAGATGTGGGCTGACAGTTTTATAACACAAGGAAGAAAAGTTTTTGCAATAGTGACAGTAAGAACAGATGGTAATTCATTTACAGGTGATGCCTATAATTGCTTTGAAGGAACAATAAATCACAATATTAATCTTTCACTAGCCCACAAATATTGGAATAATGAAATTAATTCATCTCAAAAAGAACCAATTTATGAAACTATAATTGATGGCAATATTACTGTGATTAGAACTATAAAAAACTACGAGAAAATATGATATAAAATAAATAATTACACATTTAAATAATATTAATATAGAAAAAATAGACTCAAAATAAGCCTATTTTAAACTATCGTAATTCTTAAATCCTGGGATAATTTTCTCACCAACAATAAGTGGTCTTTTTATAAGCATACCATCACTAGAAAGTAATTTAACTTTTTCCTCTAAACTCATATTATCAAGTTTATCTTTTAAACCAAGTTCTCTATACTTCATACCAGAAGTGTTAAAGAATTTTTTTATATCTAAACCACTTTCTTTTATCCATTTAGTAAGTTCTTCCTCTGTTGGCGTTTCTAAAACTATATCTCTTAAAGTATATTCAATTCCATTTTCATCAAGCCATTTCTTAGCCTTCTGACATGTTGAACACTTTGAATACCATATAAATGTCATATATTCTCCTTTAATTCATTGTACTTACTTATAAATTTTTCGTATAACTCATCACATTTATCTTTATCCATCTCAGGAGTCCCTTCCAATGGATTTAAATAATTAAGTTCATCATATTTAGAAAAACCTAAATGATGAAATGGTAAAAATTCTATTTTTTTAACATTCTTAATCTTTAAAATATATTTAGCTAAACTATTAATATATTCTTCAGTGTCCATCATCCCAGGTACAACAACCTGACGAATCCATACATCCTTACCACTTTTATTTAAATCACGAATAAATCTTTCACTCTCAAGCATGTTATAACCTGTTAACTTCTCATAGCCGTTACCATCAGTATATTTAACATCTAATATAACTAAATCCACTAAATCAAGAATTTCCTTATAATCACCTAGACCAGCGCCAGCTGTATCTAAAGCAATATTAATTCCTTCTTCTTTAAGTAATTTACAACACTCTACTAAAAAATCTATTTGTAAAAGTGGTTCACCACCAGAGAAAGTTACTCCACCTTTTTTACCAAAATAAGGTTTATTGCGAATAATTCGCTGAACTAACTCCTCTGGGGTGTAATTATCCTTACCTCTAGTCCACATTTCTGGATTATGACAATATAAACATCTGAGCTTACATCCAGTCAAAAACACAACCGTTCTAATACCTGGACCATCAACTAAGCCCATTGTCTCAATTGAATCAACGGAACCACTACATTTTTTCATGGAATGTTCTCGCTATAACTTCTTCTTGTTGTTTTCTAGTAAGTCTATTAAATCTAACAGCATAACCAGATACTCTAATTGTAAGAAGTGGATATTTATCAGGATCATTCATCGCCTCAATTAACATTTCTCTATTCAAAACATTAACATTCAAATGATGAGCCCCTTGAACAAAATAACCGTCAAGTAAAGAAACTAAATTCTCTACTCTCTCTTCTTCAGAGTGACCTAAAGAAGATGGAACAATACTAAATGTATTAGAAATACCATCACGGCAACAATTCGCATAATCTAGTTTAGCCACTGAATTAAGTGATGCGATAGCTCCACTACTATCTCTTCCATGCATTGGGTTAGCTCCTGGTGCGAAAGGTTCACCGGCTTTTCTGCCATCAGGTGTAGTACCTGTCTTCTCACCATAAACTACATTAGAAGTAATAGTTAATACTGATAAAGTAGGATGTGCATTTCTATAACATTTATGTTTAGAAAGTTCCTTAAACATCTTATCTAATATTTCTTTCGCAATATTATCTACTCTATCATCATCATTACCATATTTAGGAAAATCACCATCTATCTCAAAATCTACCGCAATACCATTTTCATTCCTAATCGGTTTTACTTTCGCATACTTAATAGCTGAAAGTGAATCAGTTGCGACAGAAAGACCAGCCACACCATATGCCATTAGTCTATTAACATCAGTATCGTGTAAAGCCATTTGTCCAGCTTCATAAGCATATTTATCATGCATGTAATGAATAATATTCATCGCATTAGAATAAATTTCTGCTACTTTCTCAATCATCTTAAAGTAAGCATCTTTTACCTTATCGTAATCTAACACCTCATCAGTCATTTTTTCAAAACCTTCGACTGCAAGTTCTCCAGTTCTCTCATCAACACCACCATTAATCGCATATAAAAGTGACTTAGCTAAATTACATCTAGCTCCAAAAAACTGCATATCTTTACCCTCGCGCATAGCTGATACGCAGCACGCAATTGCATAATCATCACCATAAATAGGTCTCATTACATCATCATTTTCATATTGAATAGCATCTGTTTTAACACTCATTTTAGCGCAGTACCTCTTAAATGTCTCAGGTAATTTAGTAGACCAAAGTACTGTCATATTAGGTTCTGGTGAAGTATCCAAATTAGTCAAAGTATTTAAAATTCTATAACTTGTTTTCGTAACCATACTTTCGCCCTCATTGGTAATACCGCCAATAGAGCAAGTTACCCAAGTTGGATCTCCAGAGAATAACTCATCATAATCAGGAGTTCTTAAATGTCTAACAAGTCTAAGTTTAATAACAAACTGATCGATTAACTCTTGAACCTCTTCTTCTGTAATTAATCCAGCTTTTAAATCTCTTTCAAAGTAAATATCAAAAAACGCATCAACACGGCCTAAACTCATAGCCGCACCATTATTTTCTTTAACAGAAGCTAAATATCCAAAATAAGTCCATTGCACAGCCTCTTTAGAATTAGTTGCTGGCTTAGATATATCAAATCCATATCTTAAAGCCATTTTCTTGATTTCATCCAAAGCTCTATATTGCATTGAAACTTCTTCTCTAAGTCTAATTAATTCATCAGTCATTGGACCAAGTAACTTATTATCCCATTCATTTTTCTTTTGTTCCATCAAATAATCAATACCATATAAAGCTACTCTTCTATAGTCACCAATTATTCTTCCTCTACCATAAGCATCAGGAAGACCAGTAAGCAAACCATTATGTCTAGCTTTTCTAATATCATTAGTATAAGCATCAAAAACACCTTGATTATGTGTTTTTCTATATTCATTAAAATATTTATCAACCTCAGAATTTAACTTATAACCATATGCATCCAATTCTTGATAAACCATTCTAATACCACCATAAGGGTTAACCATTCTCTTAAGTGGTGCATCTGTTTGAAGACCAACAATTACATCATCATCTTCATTTATATATCCTGGTTCAAAAGCATTAATACCACTCATATGATCTACATCGATATCTAAAACATGCTTTTTCAATTCCTCTTTTAAAAGTTCAGAACATTTTCCCCAAACACTATCTGTCTTTTTAGTAGTGCCTTTTAAAAATGTCTCATCACCATCATATTTTGTATAATTAGATTTAATGAAATCACTAACATTAATTTCGCGCGTCCATTTTCCTTCTTTAAAATCTTTCCATGCTTCCATAACATCATCCTACTTTCCAAACAAGATTATAATATTTAAGAAAACCAGAGTCAATAAGAAACATACGTTTCACAAAAAAAATTACAAGTTTGTGTAAACTCATAATTCTTTAAATCAAAACCGCAAATTCGTTTGAAATATTTATATTATTTTATTTACCTTATTTAATAATAACATACATACCTCACCATCACCAATTAATGTAATAGAGAAAGTTTTATAACCTATTCTATTTATACTTGCCCCGCAGTGATAAACAATATTACTATCCAATATAAAATATCTATCATGAAAGGAATTATCATAAATAACCTTTAAATTATGATATTGTTTATTATATTTCAAAACATCTTGCTTTGTAAGTAAATTATTTGGTTTAGTTATAATAGTTACATTAACTTTTAATCTTTTAATTATATCTAAAATAGTATTATCCGCATAACCATCTATTATAATTATCTCTTTTTTGGCCTCTTTAAATATTTCTTGTATTTTTGAATATGCATCATAAATTTGTCCATCAAAATATATTTCATTAACCTTTTTCTTTTCTTCTAATTTATTAAATGTATTTTGTAATAGTTTAATTTGAGAATCATGCTCAAGCACCATATTATTTATATATTTTTGTTCTATCAAATTAGATGATATATATTTTCTCATAGCCACAAAAGCTCGCATAATAGTAATACTCATTTCAGTCGCAACTTTTGTTTTAATAATAGTAGCAAGCATAGCCACACCTTGTTCAGTAAAAACATAAGGTAATTTTCTTATTCCACCATAATCATTCCAACTTGAAGTCCCAACTTGGGACTTCAAGTTAAAAAACTCATTTTTAGTTAATTGAAAATAAAAATCATCAGGAAATTTATCAACATTTCTTTTTACAGCCTGATTAATAGTTTTTGTTCCATTAGCACACCCATAAAGTCTAGCTAAATCACTATCTAACATCACTTGTTTTCCTCTTACTTCATAAATTAAATTTTCTATATTTACTTCATCTTTAACTATAGTATTATTCATATCATCACCTATATATAACATACGACACTTTTAACTAATTTCCTTTTTTTCAAACGCAAAAAATAACCAGAAAAAATCTAATTATTTAAATTTACAATTTCAAATTAAAACCTCAAAAAAGTTATGACTTTAAAAAAGTCGAAAAATAATTTTTAAAAAGTAGAGTTTTAAGTATTAAATAACTATAACTTATTATTCAATGTATACTTTCCAGTGAACGTTTTTTCGTAAACAGAACCTTTGAGCCAATGAAAAATTACAATTCAAAAAAGTGACCATAAAAGCCACTTATAAATATTTCTTAATTCTATCAAATTCTCTAGAATCATCTAAATCGGTTTTAGCTAAACTTTCAAATAATTTCTTCTGATCACGAGAGAGCTTCTTAGGCGTAATAACATTTAAAACAATATACATATCACCTTTTCGGCCATTATTCACATCAGCTATACCTTTACCCTTAATACGAAGCTTATCTCCACTTAAAGATCCAGCAGGCACACTAACCTTAACAGTACCATATAAAGTCGGAACTTCTATTTTCGCACCAAGTACCGCATCAGTAATAGTAATAGGCATATCTAAATAAATATCATTGTCATCTCTTTCAAATATAGGATGTTTTCTAACATAAAACTCTAAATAAATATCTCCATTAGGTCCACCATTAACTCCAGCTTCACCTTTACCAGAAATTCTAAGTTGATTTCCTGTATCTACACCAGCTGGAATAGTAACCTCAATATCTTTGTTCTTTTTAACCCTTCCAGTTCCACGGCAAGTCTTACAAGTATCTTCAAATATAGTTCCACTTCCACCACATTTATCACATGTCGTTCTTGTCATAAATGAACCAAATAAAGTTTGTTGCTGACCAGTAATTGTACCAGAACCATGACACTTATCACATGTTTTAGAACCATGTCCTCCTTCTCCATTACAGTCATCACACTTCTCATTTAAAGTTAAATTAATTGTTTTCTTACATCCGAAAGCCGCCTCTTCAAAATCCAAATCAATTTGAATAACTCTGTCTGGTCCTTTTTGTTTTCTAGTAGAACCTCTTCTACCACCAAATGAACCAAAACCAGAAGAAAAACCGCCACCAAACATACCATCAAAAATATCACCTAAATCTATATCTCCAAAATCAAATCCAGAAAATCCTCCATATCCTGCACCAGAGCCACCAGCACCTCCACTAAATGCGGCATGACCAAATTGATCATACTGTCTACGTTTAGTCTCATCAGATAAAACCGCATATGCTTCCTGTGCCTCTTTAAACTTCTCTGCCGCATCAGGTTCCTTAGAAACATCTGGATGGTATTTCTTAGCTAACTTTCTAAAAGCACTTTTAATTTCAGCCTCACTCGCATCTTTGGAAACGCCGAGTACCTCATAATAATCTCTTTTATTCATACTTATCACCTACTTCGGTAAATATTTTTAAACTCCTCTATTAAACCTTTAAATGTATCCATTGCTGATTGTATAACTTTAGGGTCATTCATGTCAACACCAGCCACCTTAAGTTCATCTATCGGATCCATACTACCGCCAAGTGTTAAGAACTTCAAATAATTATTCAAAGTCTCCTTATCACCATTCATAATATTTTCCGCAATATAACTTGCCGCAGCTAACCCTGTCGCATATTGATACACATAAAAGTTGTAATAGAAATGTGGAATTTTTTCCCATTCATATCTAATCTCTTTATCGCTAGTCATATTATGACCAGAATATTTTTCATATAATTTATAATATTCATTAGATAAAAACTCACTAGTCAAAACAGTTCCCTCTTGTTCCTTTTTATGAGTTAAATATTCAAACTCCGCAAACATTGTTTGACGAACAATTGAACCCTTAAATAGTTCCATTAAACTGTCTATTATAGATAACTTTTCATTCTTATCATCCGTATGATTAATCAAATACCTAGCTAATATTAACTCATTAACCTGTGAAGCCACTTCTGCTACAAATATCTTATACTGATGATATACATAAGGATTATTCTTATTAGAATAATATGAATGCATCGAATGACCAAGTTCATGAGCTAAAGTTGAAACATCATCAAACTTGCCATTAAAATTCAAAAGCAAATAAGGATTAGTAATATAACTACCCCAAGAATAAGCGCCACCTTTTTTACCATGGTTAGGCATCACATCTATCCATTTTTCATCAAATGCTTTATTCAAATCAGTAATATAACTATCACCTAAAATAGATAAAGCCCTTATAACAATATCCTTAGCCTCTTCAAAAGTATAATTCTTATTAGATTCTGGAACTAAACTACTATAAATATCATAAATATGAACCTCATCAAGTCCCATAACCTCTTTCTTTAAGGCATAATAATCATCCATAATATAAAGGTTTTTGTGTAAAACATCAATCAAATTATCATAAACCTTATTATCAATATTACTATCAAATAAAGCCGCATCTCTGGCATCTTTAAATCCACGCCTTAAAGCCAGTACATTATCCGTATTTACCTTACCACTATAACTAGAAGCAAAAGTATTTTGTAAATTCTCATACTCTTTATAAAGGGTATAAAATGCACTTTTTCTAACTTCCCTATTATTATCCATAATATACTTAGAAAAATTAATATTAGAAAGTTCTACATCATTATTATCACTATCTTTAATAATTCCAAACTTCATATCAGAATTTCTTAAATAACTAGCTGTATCTTCACTATTATTTAAACTCTTACCTAAACTAGAAAGTAACTCTTCTTCCTTATCAGATAAAATATGATCTTTCATTCGAAGTACATTTCTAAACTCATATTCATACATCTTAAGTTCAGATTTTTCATTCATAAATCTATCAAAATCTTCTTTAGAAAGCTTAAGTAACTCTGGTAAAACATAAGAACTCTTAGCTCCAATATCCGTAAGTACCTTCTCAATCTTACCCTTAAGCTCTTGGTATTTACTATTACTAGTATCCTCATCGAACTTCAAAGCCGCATACATATAAACTGCATCAGCTTTTTTAGAAAACTCTTCATCAAACATCAAATATTCATAAATAGTATCCGCATTATTAAGCTTACCTTTAAACTCTAAATACTTATCACCATTCGCTTTAACATATTCATAGTCCTTAAGCCATTCATCTTCTGATATATAAATTTTACTTAAATCCCACTTATACTTCTCATCTATTTCATCCCTAGTTTTATCTTTTATAATCATAATTTGTTCCTTTCATAAAGAGAAAGTTCTAGTCTCCTAGAACTTCTATTTTTCTTCGTATTCAGCATCTTTTACATCTTTATCTTTTTTATCTGAAGAACTGTCATCAGTATTTTGGGCTTCTTGTGCTTTCTTAGCGGCTTCTTCGTAAACTTTAGCACCTAATTCCATAGCTTTTTCTTGCAATTTATCTTTCTTAGCTTTAATATCATCTAAATCATCTTTCTTAAGTGCTTCCTCTAAGTCCTTAATTAAATCTTCAGCTTGTTTTTTATCTTTTTCATCTACTTTATCTCCTAAATCTTTAATAGATTTTTGAGTAGCAAATATCATTTGTTCAGCTTCATTTTTAACATCGGCTTCTTCTTTACGTTTTTCATCAGCTGCTTTATTAGCTTCAGCTTCCTTAACCATCTTATCGATTTCATCATCAGATAAATTAGTTGAAGATGTAATTGTAATAGATTGTTCCTTATTAGTACCTAAATCTTTAGCCTTAACATTAACAATACCGTTCGCATCAATATCAAATGTAACTTCGATTTGTGGAACTCCTCTAGGAGCTGGTGGTATATTAGTTAATTGGAAATTACCAAGTGTTTTGTTATCAGCCGCCATTGGTCTTTCACCTTGTAAAATGTGAATATCTACAGCCGGTTGATTATCAGCAGCTGTTGAGAACACTTGTGATTTACTTGTTGGAATAGTAGTATTTCTTGGAATTAATACTGTACATACTCCACCTAATGTTTCAATACCAAGTGAAAGTGGTGTAACATCAAGAAGTACGATATCATTAACATCACCAGTTAATACTCCACCTTGAATAGCTGCACCCATAGCAACAACCTCATCTGGATTAACACCTTTAGAAGCTTCTTGTCCAAGTTCTTCTTTAATAATTTCAGCAATTCTAGGCATTCTAGTAGAACCACCTACTAATAATACTTTATCTATATCTTTCTTAGTTAACTTCGCATCTTTTAAAGCCTTTCTAACAGGTTCCAAAGTAGATTCAGTTAAATCACGAGTTAAATCCTCGAATTTAGCTCTACTTAAACTAATCTCTAAGTGAACTGGTCCATCTTCGCCTTGTGAAATAAATGGTAAAGATATATTAGTAGTAGTCATACCACTTAAATCTTTCTTAGCTTTTTCAGCCGCATCTTTTAATCTTTGCATAGCCATCTTATCTTTAGATAAATCAATACTATTAGATTTCTTAAATTCTTTAACTAAGTAATCGATAATTCTTTGGTCATAATCGTCACCACCTAAATGGTTATTACCACTAGTAGACTTAACCTCAAATACTCCATCACCAATCTCTAGAATAGAAACATCGAATGTTCCTCCACCTAAATCGTAAACTAAAATTTGTTCAGTTTTTTCTTGTTTATCCATACCATAAGCTAAAGCTGCAGCTGTTGGTTCATTGATAATTCTTTCAACCTCTAAACCAGCAATCTTACCAGCATTTTTAGTTGCTTGTCTTTGAGCATCATTAAAATATGCTGGAACAGTAATAACTGCTTTCTTAACATCCTCACCTAAATAAGCCTCAGCAGTTTTTTTC
The DNA here is from genome assembly GCA_944358675.1 of uncultured Bacilli bacterium. Taxonomy (GTDB): domain Bacteria; phylum Bacillota_I; class Bacilli_A; order RF39; family UBA660; genus Coprosoma. Next base: position 11,403 of record CALVRN010000016.1, read on the forward strand.
AAATCTCCTAAAATCATCGCACTAATCTCTTCAGGAGTATATTCCTTACCATTAGCTTTAACTTTCTCTTTAGTTCCCATTAATCTCTTAATAGAAGAAATTGTATCTGGATTAGTTACCATTTGGTTTTTAGCTGCTTGACCAACGATAATCTCTCCATTTTTAAATGCTACAACAGATGGTGTAGTACGTGAACCTTCAGGGTTCGCAATAACCTTAGCTTCGCCACCTTCGTAAACAGCAACACAACTATTTGTTGTACCTAAGTCAATACCTATTGTTTTACTCATATATAATCATTCCTTTCTTATTCACTAACTTTGACCATAGCTGGTCTAATAACTTTATCTTTAAGCATATAACCCTTCTGCATAACTTCAACTACCATACCAGGTTCCATGCCCTCCACCTTCTCAGTAAGCACTGCTTGGTGGAATTTAGGATCAAATGCTTTTCCTTTGTCATCGATAGCCTTGACATCATACTTTTCCATAACCTCTACCAAATGACAATATATCATCTTAAATCCCGCCAAAAACTTTGAAAGCTCATCATCTAAATTTTCATCATCTAAATTAATAGCTCTTTCAAAATTATCAATAGAAGGTAAAATATCTTTAACTAAATCTTCATTAGCAAACTCTAACATCTTACTAACTTCTTCATCTTTTCTTTTTCTATAATTAATATTGTCAGCTTTTGCTTTTAATACCTCTTCTTCTAATTCTTTTATTTTCTTTAAACTTTCTTCTAACTTATCATCATGACATTTACATTCTTTATGCTTATCATGCTTATCACATTTACACTTCTTATCTTTGTGTTTATCATGGTGTTCGTGCTTATCTTCATGTTTGTCATAATGTTTTTCATGATCATGATGTTCATGTTCATGCTTTTCATATTTTTCTTCTTTATCCACTATATCACCTACCTATATTCTCCTTAATGTAATTAAGTAATGCTTCAGCCCGTCCATATTCCATTCTTTTTGGACCAATCAAAGCAATTGTTCCTTCTTCACCATCTTTGTAAAAACTCGTTTTAATAATTGATACATCATCATCAATCGAATTTTCACTTCCGATATAAACCTTAATCTCATCATCATCAGTCTTAATACTCTTGATAAGATCTTTATCCTCAAACTTATTTAGTAAAGTTCGAATCTTACTAACATCATCAAATTCAGGTTCCATTAATAAATTATTCGTTCCACTCATTCTAATATGTGGCTTAGCCGTAAAATCACTAAACGCATTATAAAATGCATTATATAAAGCTTCATGTTCTTTAACATAACGGTTAATTATCGGTTTAACCTCAAACTCTAAAACCTGACTTACTTCATCAATTGGAACACCTACAATTAATTTACTAATAATATCAATAGTCTGTTTAACTTCCGCTTTACTAACATCACCATCAATAACTACATTACGGTTTTCTACATGTCCTTTATCGGTAATTACAATAGCAATCATTTTATTATCATCTATCGGCACTACCTCAACCTTCGCAATTTTATTGTCACTAGAAGAATGACCTAAAACTATAGCTGTGTAATGCGTAAGCTCTGAAACAATTTCCATACTTTTTGTAATCGCATCAGAAAGAACTAATGCATTATTGGAAAATATCTGTTTCAGTTTTAACATATCCTCACCGTTAAGTTCTTTAGGTACCATAATATTATCAACATAATATCTGTACCCTTTATCACTTGGAACTCTACCAGATGAAATATGTGTCTTTTGAATTAAAGAAAGTCCTTCAAGAGCTGCCATCTCATTTCTAACCGTTGCACTCGAACACTTCATCTTCTTACATAAAGCCTTCGAACTAACCGGTGTTGCTGTCTTAATATAATTTTCAACAATTAATTTTAATAATTCTTCCTGCCTTTCCGATAGCATTTGATCACCTCTTTTAGCACTCTTTTTAATGGATTGCTACTTCATTATAACATTGTATGCTAGCACTGTCAATATATGACTGCTAAAAAACTACAATTTTTTTCAAAAACCATTAAAACCTCTTAAAATACTCGCTATAAAAGCGACTGCTTACGCAGTCGCACCCATTTAAGGCTCTTCACTAGAAAGTGGAGAGCCATTTTTTTGATTTTCCCTTACACCTTCATTTTTTCACATATTTTGTTTCTATTTATTTCCCTTTAAGACCATCAAATATTTCAATTCTACCCAATATCATTTATTATTTTGTCACCGTTCGCTTTCGCTCACGGTCATGCTTCCCCGAACTATTCACTTCGTGAAAGTTCGCTTCCAAACTCACATTTTGTGTGTGTTTGCTGTTTATTTGACCAAGTCTATGCTCTAACTAATTTGAAATGCATTTGCAGAACTTCCATCACCTGTTAAGGTGATATCAGAGTTTAGATAGAGAACTGGGGAAACACCGTACGAATTGAGCGCATCGCTGTAGTCAAATCTGCCGGCATTACTAGTACTACCGTACACACAGAAGACCGAAATACTAGTACTGTCACGAGGCGAAATTGTCCATAAATAACCATTTGATGGTACAATACTATACATCCAATTTGTTGTTTTACATGTTGTATAATTTGTATTATTTATACTCATATTTTCACATTGTTCTATATTTGAATTTGCTCTTAAATATTCGCTTACTGTTATCATTCCTACACTCGCACTTTGTGATTGAGTTCCATTTTCATCATTGATTTGGTCAGCTAAATCACTATTTCCATAAGTTACTCCTCCTATACTCCATGTATGAGACACAATTTTATCTTGATTTGTGGTTATGGTTGGTAAATAAGTATCGTTTAAATATGTTTTGATATCTGATGTCTCCCATGCGTTACTATTTCCTGAATCAAATGCTCTATTTCCTATACTTTCATTTCGCATTATTTTTATTGTATTATCTGCACCTATAGAAATAATTCTCCATGTTTCATTATTAAAGGTTATATAGTTATTTGGATTTGCTCCTTTATAGGTATATTTTCCTACTTCGTATTCATCCGCATATAGTCCATCTCCTTCTGTGACTGCTAGTGCTTTTAAATCATCTACTGTAATTGGTTTAGCTGGTGGTACATATCCTTCTGGGGCTTGACTATAATCTAAGGTTACTTCTAAATCTGCTGTTAAATCAGATGGTTGTTCTGTTACATTATTATATTTTACTATTACTGTAAGCAAAGCTGTCTCTTTAGATCTTAATAACGATCCTTCTTCTATTCCTTTTACTTCAAATCCTATGGCTGGATTTGTACTTTCTGGAATAGTTATTTTATCTAATTTCGCATCAATATCTCCTTCATTTGATACAGTTACATCATATTGCATTGTATCTCCTGGACTTGTTAATGTTGTTCTAAATGTTGCCGTTGTATCAGTATGTGCCGGCTCTGATGCATTGGCAGGTGTTCCACTTACTATTTTACTTTGGATATCTGTTATTTTTACACTCCAATTACTTGTTATATTACTTGTTCCACTTATTTTAAGCTGACTAGAAAATGCGGCATATCCTACTCCCATTATGACTAATATCATGCATAAACCAGCAATAATATAGTTCCTTTGAGTCCTATTAAACCTTCTTTTCATTTTTACCATTCTCCTTACTACTTCTTATTATGAATAATTTATTCTTTTCTATTCTACATTTTAATTATAGAATATTTTTAATCATAAAGCAACAATTATTCGTTATCCTATTTTTACTTTACATAACCACTTTATCAAAAAAAACAAGTAATATTTTCGATAAATCATTTTTTTGATATTTACTTGTCGTTTTTTATTTGCTATATGAAAACAAACACATTCTAATACTTAGATAAATTATTTAAAAACTCTTCTTCATCCCAAATAGTAATACCTAAATCTTTAGCTTTAGTAAGTTTACTACCTGCTTCTGCTCCAGCAATAACTACACTAGTTTTCTTACTAACACTAGAACTTACAGTACCACCTAACTGTTCTATTCTAATTTTAGCTTCATCGCGAGTAAACCTTTCTAAAGAACCAGTTAATACAAAAGTCTTACCAGTAAACATAGTCTCTTCTGTACTAACCTCTTTAAGATAACTCATATTAACTCCATCTTCTTTAAGCTTATTAATTAAATTAATATTATTTTCATCTTTAAAAAAATCATAAACACTTTTAGCTATAATATTTCCAACATCTTTAATACTAGCTAAATCCTCAAAACTAGCATTCATCAAATTATCCATATTTTTAAACTCTCTAGCTAAAATATCCGCTGTTTTAGTACCCACATGGCGAATAGAAAGACCAAATAACAATCTTTCTAAAGAATTATTTTTACTTTTTTCTATTTCATCTAATAACTTTTCAATACTTTTTTCACCAAAGCCTTCAAGCTCTTTTAGCTCTTCTTTGTGTTCATATAAATGATAAAAATCATCATCATCTTTTAAATAACCTAAGTTATAAAAATCTTCAATAATCCTATCACCAAAACCAATTATATTCATTGCATGGCGAGAAGTAAAATGAAATAACTTCTCCTGTTTTCTAGCCGGGCAGTGTTCATTCAAACAGTAATAAGCAGCCTCATCTTCTTTTCTAGTTAACTCTTCTCCGCATATAGGACACTTTTCCACCATATTAAACTTTTTCTCAGAACCATCTCTTCGCTCTACTATCGGTTTAACAACCTCAGGAATAACATCACCAGCTTTTTTAATTGAAACAATATCACCAATACGTATATCTTTACTTAAAATATAATCCTCATTATGAAGTGTAGCTTTAGAAATCAAAGATCCCATAACACGCACTGGTTCCAAAATCGCACTAGGTGTTACTTGCCCAGTTCTACCAACAGTACAAATAATATCTTTAACTCTAGTTAAAACTTCTTCAGCTGGAAACTTATAAGCAATTGCCCATTTAGGACTCCTAGCCGTATATCCCAATCTTTTTTGATCATTCAAATCATCAACCTTAATTACAATACCATCTATCTCATAAGGTAAATTAGGTCTTTCCTTAGTATAATAATCAACATATTCCATGAGCTCCGTTATATTATTTATTTTCCTATTATTAGGATTAACCACAAACCCAAGCTCCTTCATAAAATTAAGTGCATCATGATGTGTATAAATATTATAATCTTCTGGATCAGGTAAATGATAAATAAAACATGATAAATTTCTACTAGCTGCCACCTTAGAATCTAACTGTCTAACACTTCCAGCTGCCGCATTACGAGGATTCGCAAAATTAGCTCCATTCTCATTCAATTTATTAAATGAAGCCTTACTCATATAAATCTCTCCACGAACTTCTATATCAATTGGTTTATTAATTCTAAGTGGAATATCTTTTATAGTCTTCGCATTGTGTGTAATGTCTTCACCGGTAACTCCATCTCCACGGGTAGCCGCCCGAACTAACTCACCATTTTTATATAAAAGAGATACAGATAAACCATCCATTTTAAGTTCTGCGACATACTTAGGATTTGGAACAACCTTTTTAACTCTCTCATCAAATAAAATAATTTCTTCCTCATTAAAAATATCACCAAGTGATAACATTGGAATTTCATGAGTAACCTTTTTAAACTCTGAAATAACCTCACTACCAACCCTTTGTGTTGGTGAATCCACTTTCCTAAATTCAGGATGAGCTTCTTCTAATCTCATAAGCTCTTCCATATATCTATCATATTCTTGGTCGGTAATCGTTGGATTATCATTCACATAATAATCATGATTGGCTTTATTAATAATCTCAGTCAGTTCTTTAATTCTTTCTTCTATCATAATCTCACCTATAATTATTATAAACAATAACAAAACAAACTTCAATTAAATAACAAAAATTTTAAAAAATAATAAAAAACGTACAAAATGTACGAAAAAAATAGTAAAAACCGTACAAAATGTACAAAAAACATGCTATAATGATATTGAGGTGACAAAAATGTATAGAAAAATTGAAAAAGAATTGTTAAAATGGAAACAAAATTCCAAAATGCCATTAATGTTAATTGGAGCTAGACAAACAGGTAAAACTTATATCTTAGAAAAATTTGCCAAAGAAAATTTTAAAAATTATGTTTATATTAACTTAGAAAAAGAGCAAAATATCTCTGAAATCTTTAATGAAACAATAGATCCAAATGAACTAATTCAAAAAATAGAAATTTTAAAAAATATAAACTTCGATGTAGAAAACACATTACTATTCTTAGATGAAATACAAGTAAATGAAAATGCGATTACTTCATTAAAATACTTCTGTGAAAACGAAAAAAATTATAAAGTTGTATGTGCAGGCTCTTTATTAGGAGTTAAAATAAACAGATTCCATTCATCATTTCCTGTCGGTAAAGTAACTATTCAATACCTATATCCAATGAATTTCGAAGAATTTTTAATTGCTAATAACGAAGAAAAACTAATTGAAGAAATAAAAACACACTATAAAAATAACACACCTATGATTACGCCTATACATAACCATGCCCTAGATTTATATAAAAATTATTTAATCATAGGAGGTATGCCAGCTATAATAAATGATTATCTAAACAATGAAAAAAATATTACTAAAGTAAATTTTGAATTAAGTGAACAAATTATCACATCTTATCTAGCTGATATGAATAAATATACTGAAAACACAGAAAGCATAAAAAACAGTAAAATATATAATGCAATTCCAAAAGAACTAGCACGAGAAAATAATACCTTTAAATATAGCATAGTTGATAAAGATGCTAGAAAAATAAGGTATGAATGTAGTCTAGATTGGCTTCTTGCCAGCAACATGATTTTAAAATGTAATCTAACAGAAAAACCAAAGTCACCATTAAAAGCCTATATAAATGAAGATAAATTTAAAATATATTTAAGTGACTGTGGACTATTAAGAACCCTTTCAAATATTGACTATGAAGAAATTCTTTTAGACAAAAACGAAATGTATAAGGGAGTTTTAACTGAAAATTATATTGCATGTGAATTCAAAAAAAAATTTAAAGAATTATACTATTACACATTTGGAAAATATGAAATTGATTTTCTAATTAAATTAAATGGAGACATTATCCCTGTAGAAGTTAAAGCTGGAAATAGAAACACTAGTAAAAGCTTAAAAGAATATGTAAAAAAATATAACCCAAAATATAGTATCAGAATATCTTCTAAAAACTTTGGGATGGAAAACAATATCAAATCAGTACCTTTATATGCAGTATTTTGTATCAATGAAGACTAATCATAAGTCTTCTTTTCTGTTGACAAATAATTTTTTTAGTATAACAATTACACAAAAGGAAACGTAACATATTAGATAATTATTTAAAAACATATAAATCAGTTTATTTCGATAGTAGAAAAGATTTCAGTTGGTTGAAATCTTCTTATTTTTTACACAAAGTTTTTTAAAACAACTTTTCAGGATATACTCCAGCTTTAATATATTCATTGATGGCTTCTACTAGTTCATCTTTATCTTCTTTATAAGTAACACCATGCCATTTAGATTTAGTTCTCTTAACTTTAAAAGAAATATTACCTTTTTTTATTTCACTATTAATGATATCAGGTACTAAATACTCACTATCAGGTTTATCAATATTATCATCCAAAAACTTAGAAAAATTAAAGGAAATAATATCTTTTATTTTAGGAGTAAAAACAAATAAATTAACAGTAACTAAAGTATCTAAAGAAGTTTCAAACTCATTACTTCCATCTAATGGTCTAGCAATAACATAATTATCGTGAGCCTCTATTTTACTCTCTTTAATTCCCTCTAAGTTACCATTATGAGTTATTGCAATGCCTCTTTTAACACTTCCATTTTTAGATAAAGTATTACCAACCTCATAGCACAAAGCTAAACCTTCATTTTCTAAAGTATTATTTTTTACATAATCAAATAAAACCCTATATGCATCAGCACCATAAAAATCATCAGCATTTATAACCGCAAAAGAACCATTAATCAAATTACGAGCACTATAGATTGCTGCCCCAGTTCCCCAAGGTTTTACCCTTGTATCTGGACAAACATAACCAATAGGTAAATCTGTAAGTTCTTGAAATGCATATTCTACTTTAATTTTATCTTCTATTCTTTTTCCAATAGTTTCTCTAAAATCATTATAAAAATCTTTACGAATTATAAAAACAACTTTATTAAAACCGGCACGAATAGCATCATAAACTGAATAATCAATTATAAACTCTCCATTAGGTCCAACTGGCTCAATCTGTTTTAAAGAGCCAAATCTACTACCTAATCCTGCTGCCATAACTACTAAAGTATATTCCAAAATAAAACCTCCTATTGATTATTTTTATTAAGTGCATTATAAGTAATTGCAAAAACTGCAATACCAATAAGTACAAATGCAAGCCACATAAATGGATTGTTATGGTTATCCTCAATCCATCCTTTAAATGGCTCAATAAATTCATTAATTGAATCAATAATTGATAAAATCATCATAAAATCACCTATACCTTTCTAATACTTTTATGACCTTTCATTATCTTCTTTATCCCATAAGGATGACTAAATGCAATCTGCAAAACTGAACCTATAGCTACAACCACACCTTCACCATAAATATCGTGAACAACATGGTCGCCAACACTATATTCAGCTGTCTCATCTATCATTTCTTCCTTATTAAAATGCATCTTATCTTCTTTCAAATCTTTATCTAAATATTCATCACTAATTTCTGAAATAAATCTACTTGGTGGATTACAATTGGTATTACCATAAAGCATTCTTCGCTCCGCATTAACTAAAGTTAATGTCTTTTTAGCTCTTGTAACAGCTACATAACAAAGTCTTCTTTCTTCTTCTATCTCATCTGGACTATCTAAGCAATTTGAATGTGGAAATAAACCTTCTTCCAAACCAATAATAAATACATGATCAAACTCAAGACCTTTAGCAGAATGAATTGTCATTAAAGTTACAACATCATTATTATTTTTATGTTCCTCCATATCAGAAACCAAACTTATCTCAAGTAAAAACTCTTCCAAAGAAATAACACCATTATTCTCCTCAAAGTTTTTAGTAATAGATTTAAACTCTTCCAAATTCTCAAGCCTAATTTCAGCATCTATAGTTTTAGAACTTTCAAGTTCCCTCCTAATTCCAGATTCAGTCAAAATAAGTTCAACAAGTTCAGTAAGTGAAATATTCTCACTTTCTTTTTTTAACTTCTCAATTAATTTTTTAAATTCTAATTCCTTACCACTATCTATAGCCTCATATAAAGACACACCTTTATCCACAGCTTTAGTGGCCAAATTTTCTATAGTTTTAGGTCCAATCTGTCTTTTAGGAACATTTATCACTCTCATTAAACTAACATCATCATTAGAATTGTAAATAAGTTTCAAATAGCTAATTAAATCCTTAATCTCTTTCCTATTATAGAAATAAAAGCTTCCAACCACCTTATAAGGAATATTTTCTCTAAGCAAAGCTTCTTCCATATTTCGTGACTGCGCATTAGTCCTATATAAAACCGCAATATTAGACTTATCTTCACCACTAATAATTAACTTCTTAATTTCCTCCATCACATAATTAGCTTCATCTTTTTCATCATATGCCCTATGATAACGTATTTTAGGCCCATCATCATTCTTTGTCCACAAATTCTTTTCTTTTCTCTGCTTATTGTGTTTAATTATATCATTAGCTACATGTAAAATATTACCCGTAGATCTATAATTTTCTTCAAGTGGAATAACCTTCGCATCAGGATAATCTTTTTCAAAATTTAAAATGTTTCTAAAGTTAGCCCCTCTAAATCCATATATCGATTGATCCAAATCACCAACCACACAAATATTTTTATACTTCTTACTTAACATCTTAATCAAAATATATTGGGCCTCATTAGTATCTTGATACTCATCAACTAATATATATTTAAACCTATCTTGATATTTCTCCAAAAGATCTGGATACTTTTTAAATAATTTAATTGGAAGTAATAATAAATCATCAAAATCCATCGAATTATTCTTAAGAACCTTTTTTTCATATTTTCTAAAAACTTCTAAAACAATCTCCTCATATTCAGAGTTCGCAAACCTACTATAATAATCCGAATCCATAAGCTCATTCTTCGCACTACTTATTTTATTTCTAATAGCTCTTGGATTATAAACCTTCGAATCCAAATTCATATCTTTTAAAATCTTTTTAATAATCGTTAAACTATCATCACTATCTAAAATAGTAAAATTCTTATCAAAACCAAGTTTATCATAATTTTCCCTAATTAAAAGCAATCCCAAAGAATGAAATGTCGATATCTGCATCTTGTAAGCATCACTTCCAAGCATTTTAAATGCCCTTTCTTTCATTTCTTTAGCAGCTTTATTTGTAAAAGTAATTGCTAGTATATTATAAGGATTAACACCTTTTTCATTAACTAAATAAGCAAGTTTAGTAGTAAGTACTCTTGTCTTACCACTTCCAGCACCGGCTAAAACAAGTATTGGACCATCTGGCCACTCTACGGCTTCTTTTTGTTTATCATTTAATGTACTTAAGTCCATTTACTATCACCACCATATATCACCATTATACCAAATTTTTTAAAAAATTTTAAAAAAAAAGAAGGAAATCACCTACTTGACATCGTATATTAATCTATGAAAGGAGGTGATCTACATCTAGAAATGGTAACCCATGTACTAGAAAGTATGAATGAAGTTGTAACTAATAATTATGACTCAGAACATAAAGCCATTGATATTGTTGCTGGTGATGGAAGTGAACCAAACATAATAGCTTTACAAAATGGTACTGTCATAACTGCTGTAAATAATATTAAAGGAACTAATCATAAAAGTAAAGGTCTCGATACTTATGGTAATTTTGTAAAAATAAAACAAGATGATGGTAAAACCGCTTTGTATGCTCATATGAAATATGGATCAGTAAAGGTAAATAAAGGCGAATATATTGAAAAAGGTACCGTTATTGGTACCATCGGGGAAACAGGAAATGCTTATGGAAAACATCTGCATTTAGAAATTCAAAATGAAAATAAAATAAAAGAAAATCCACTCAACACTTTAAATAGTAAAACAAACACTTCTAATAAATTAGATAAAAACAAAATAACTGAAGAAAAATCAAGTACCTCAAATTCTTCAGTACAAAATCATACAAATCCTACCACTACAAACAATTCTACTAAACAAAATAGTCAAATATCAAATGACTATACTTCATATCAATCTGAATATCTAAAAGCCTCTAATTACCATCACGGTTCAATTGTCGATGCTTTAAAAACAATTAATGTAGATAGTTCATATAACTATCGTAAAAAACTAGCACATAAAAATGGTATTAATAATTATCGTGGTTCATACTCTCAAAATGTAAAAATGTTATCTCTCTTAAAAGAAGGAAAACTCAAAAAAGCCTAACGTTTAGGCTTTTTTTCTTGTACAAGCAACTCTTTACCCACATCATTAAAAAAATCATCTAAAATTTCTTCAAAAGACATTCCTCTTTTACAGTCAAATTCATGACTAAAAACAAGTCCATCATCAAAATCCATATTATAAATAACTGTAATATTAACATTAGAAAGTCCTTTAGCAAAATCATATAAAGCATCTTTCTGTTTTAAACTAACTTCATCTGGGAAAAATACAATTCCTTTTTTTCCATGTTTCACATCAGAAACATTCACATACACAATATTATTTAACCATGTTAAAAAGAAAATTGGCACATCAAATTCACAATTACTTGGAATTTTACTAAATACTTGAACATCGGGATATTTTTCCAAAGCATATTCAATTAATGCATCAATATGAAAACCATATTCATCTAAATCTCCAACATAATCAATATTTCCATCAATATCACCTTTATTATTAACACCATTAATAATAACAGCTTTATAATCATTTATTTTTTTATTCATATTTTAATTTCACCTTTTTTAACACATAATCATCTAATTTTTCTTTTAAATTTTCTTGCTTATCTAATTCAAAAACTTCACCAACAGTCATCTCATCTATTCTACACATATCATAAACAACACTTATATCAAAATCTAAAACACTTAAAGCAAATCCATATAATGCTTCTAATTGTTTTTTACTAATTTCTTTTGGTAAATAAAGAACCCCTCTTTTTTCATTATCCGATGAAACATTTGTGAAAATAATATTATTTAATAGTGATAAATAATAAATTGGTGCATTAGGATCTTCCATATAATTTAAATCGTTAAAACCCTTTATATTTGAATATTTTTTTGTAGCATAATCAATTAAACACTGTGCATGATATAATTAAATAAATAACCTAAATAATTAATTTTACCATCATCATTCGCCCCACCATTTATCACAATAGCCATATAATCTTCCACTATTTCACCCTTTTCTTAATATAAGGTTTTGTTTTAAAAAATCTATCCAAAACTTCAGTATTTTCTAAATCATCACTATAATCAATAATTTCTTCTGCCAAAACCTTACCATGCTTTCTAACTAAATTATAATCAATATAAATTTGTGTTTTTTCAAATGAAGAAAACAAAGTATATAATGAATTAATTTGATTTTCACTTATTTCTTTAGGAATAAATAACAAACCATATCCTGGAGAATGCAAATAAACAATATTCCCTAAAGTATTTAAATAAATGATAATTTCTTCATTGCCTCTTAAATCATCCGCACCTATTTGCTTAGCTAAATCATTATAATATGTATATAAATAATCTTTTAAACACTCAAGATGAAATCTATATTCCTCATTCTCACCAAAATAACGAATCAAACCATCTTCATCATCAGGTCCGCATATAATCGCCATTCTATAATCATTAATACTTTCCATATTATTACCTACCTTCTTAAATGTGATTTGCCTATATTTTGTCTCATATATGCATCCATAGAATCTTTTAAATTATAATCTCCTTCTAATCCAACCATTCTATAATTACTTGGATTTTTAAAATTAAAACATATAGCTATTTTTTGATTACCTAAATCTAAATTATACATAACATCTTTCTGTTTATCAGTAAGCTCATCTGGAAAATAAATCATTCCTGTACCACCATCATTAAAATATATAATATTACCTAATTTTCCAAATATATAACCATAATAATTTCTAGGACTACCAATATTCAATTTACTAATATCAATATGTGAGTAATTCTCTTCAAGATAATCTAATAAATACTTTATATGATATTTAGACTCATTAGACCTCCCCATCACATGAATAACACCTTCGCTATCAATAACTGCTGTTTTACAATTAATTACATCCTTATTCATAAAATCTCACTTTCTAATCATCTACTAGGAGTTTTATTTTTTTCCCCACCAAAATATTCATCAAGCACATTTTTTAATGTACTTTGCTCATCAAGCCCTATTGAACTAAATGATTTAAAAAAACCAAAATCAATCGGATTATAAAAAAGAGCTATTTTTTGATTACCTAAATCTATTTTATAAAGTGCATCTATTTGTTCATCAGTAAGCTCATCAGGCAAATATATCATTCCTGTATTAACATCATTAAAATATATAATATCACCTAATTTACCAAACATATATCCAAACTCATGCCTTTCACTTCCAATATTTAATTTACTAACATCAATACCTGGATAATTTTCCTTAATATAATCTATAAAATATATCGCATGTGATCCAGCCTCATTTGAATTACCCATCGCATGAATAACCCCTTCACTATCTATCAAAGCAACCTTACTATCAATCACTTTTTTTTCTTGCATTTTTATATCACCTATATCCATTTTACCACAAATTTATAAAACCTTTTATAAATTTTAGAATATAATACTATGGAATTAGAAAGGAGAGGAGTTTTTGAAAAAAATAATTATTATATTATTAGCTATAGGTCTAATAATTACCGGTATTTTTGTTTTTACTCCTAAAAAAGAAGATACAAATTTAACTAAAGTTAAGGTAGCTGAAGTAACCCACAGTATATTCTATGCACCACAATATATAGCCCATGCTTTAGGGTACTTTGAAGAAGAAGGATTAGATGTTGAAATCATCTTAACATCAGGAGCTGATAAAGTTACTGCTGCTGTTTTATCAGGTGATGTTCAAATAGGATTCTGTGGTAGTGAATCCACAATTTATGTATATAATGGTGGTCAAGAAGATTATCTTATAAACTTTGCTGGTTTAACCAAAAAAGATGGTAGTTTCCTTGTAGCTAGAGAAAAAACAGATGACTTTAAACTTGAAGATTTAAAAGGCAAACACATAATCGGTGGTAGAGAAGGCGGTATGCCTGCTATGACCTTAGAATATGCCTTAAACATTAATGGTATTAAAAGCAATGAAACAAATATTGATACCAGTATTGATTTTGCCTCTATGTCAGGTGCTTTTATAGGCGGGACTGGTGACTATGTCGCTTTATTTGAACCAACCGCATCTGAACTTGAAAAAGAAGGATATGGTTATATAGTCGCATCTATTGGACAGTTGGGTGGTAACGTTCCTTATACAACCTACAATACTAAAAAAAGCTATTTAGAAAATAACCCAAAAGTAATTGAGGGCTTCACTAAAGCTATTCAAAAAGGTCTTGATTATGTTCATAATCATTCAAGTGAAGAGATAGCTAAATACCTTAAAGATTACTTTCCAGATACATCCGATGAGGATTTAGTAGCAATCATTCAAAGATATAAAGATATTGATTCATGGTATGACACAACCTACATAAATGAAAAAGATTTCGAACATATAGAAGAAATCGTAAAAAATGCTGGAAAACTCGACAAAAAAGCACCTTATTCAAAATTAATCGATAATACTTATTCAATACAATAATGGATATTTTAAAAGTTAAAAACCTAAAAAAAATTTACCATACTAAAAATAATGAAATTTTAGCTGTGGATAATTTTTCTTTAAATTTAAAAAAAGGTGAATTTGTCGCTATTGTTGGACCAAGTGGCTGTGGTAAAAGTACTATACTTTCAATTTTATGTGGATTAGATAAACCATCTAGTGGAACCATCCAAACAGATAAAAATTTAAAATTTGGTTACATGCTTCAAGGAGACAATCTCTTTGATTGGAGAACTATTTATAAAAATTGTTTATTAGGACTAGAACTTGAAAATAAATTAACCAAAGAAAATATAGAATATGTAAATAAATTATTAGACACCTATGGCTTAAAAGATTTTAAAAAAGCCTATCCAAATAACCTATCTGGTGGTATGAGACAAAGAGTATCTTTAATTAGAACTCTAGCAACTAAACCAGATATACTATTTCTAGATGAACCTTTTTCAGCCTTAGATTATCAAACAAGATTAGCGGTTTCAGATGATGTCTATCAAATCATCAAAAAAGAAAAGAAAAGTGCGATTATGGTAACCCATGACTTGTCGGAGGCAATCTCAATGGCTGATAGAGTCATTGTCATGTCACCAAGACCAAGTAAAATCAAAAGTATTTATGAAATAAGACTAACAAATAAATCTACACCTATTCAAAATAGAAAAGCGAAAGAATTTGCCAACTACTACGACAAAATATGGAAGGATATTGATTATCATGTATAGTAAAGAACATAAAGATTACTTAAAAAAAATAAAAATAAATATTTTTCTAGTAAGATTAATTCAAATACTAATAATCACATCTTTTATCATAATATGGCAATTTGCTGCTGATCATAATCTAATAAATACTTTTATCGCATCTAGTCCAAAATCTATCATAAATACTATAATTAACTTATACCAAGATGGCACATTATTTCATCATATCTGGATTACCTTTTACGAAGTTATAATTAGTTTCTTAATTGGAACCATTGGTGGTATTATTATAGCCACAATACTATGGAGATTTAAGTTTATCTCTAAAGTAATAGATCCATACTTAACTATATTAAATAGCCTACCTAAAGTATCTTTAGGTCCTATTATAAT
>CALVRN010000017.1 GCA_944358675.1 uncultured Bacilli bacterium
ATTGGAGGGCCTAGTCGGATTTGAACCAACGATCAGGGAGTTGCAGTCCCACGCCTTACCACTTGGCTATAGACCCAGAAAAAAGGTTGAATTGTAAGAGAATTACTAGAATTTTAAATAAAACCTAGAACGGCTTCAACCAGACCGTAGTACTTGTGCACCATTAAAAAATGGTTTTCATTGAGTTTGCAACAGCACATGCTATAAAAACAGGCAAAGTAAAATTTCTATAACACATGCTTAGCACTATCATTTTATTATATTTTATGAATCTTGTCAATAAATGACATATTTTTTGTGTCACTTTCTGTCAAATAGAAAAAAGTGCCAATTACTTATTTCTAAGTTTCGCACCTTTTTCTTTTTCAACTTTATCAATAATATTATTAAATACTTCCATAACCTCTTCCTCACTTAAAGTTCTATCAGGTGAAGAAAAAGTTAATGAATAAGCTAAAGACTTTTCATCCAAAGCCACATGTTCACCAGTATAAACATCAAATAACTTAATATCGGTTAAAAGTCTTCCGCCAGCTTTTTTAATAACACTTATTATCTCATCAGAAGTTACATCATAATTAACTATAAATGCCATATCCTTAACAATCTCTGGATATTTAGGAGCTTCTTTAAACTTAATTGGCTTCACTTTACCCATAAGCGCTTCTAAAGAAAGTTCAGCCACATAAATATCATCCTTAGTAATAATCGGATGGACTTTTCCAATAACCCCTATCATTTTTCTATCAAGCATAACACTCGCACATATTCCAGGGTGTAAATCAGGTAATTCACATTTCTCAAAAGTATATCTATTTTTAAAACCTAAATAATCTAAAATATTTTGAACTATACCTTTAATCAAATAAAAATCAACTTTAACATTCACACCATGCCACTGATTAACCAAATAATTAGAGCTCATAAGCATACATACTTTACTTTCTTCATTATAAGAAGCATCATATGTTTTAGCAATCTCATAAATATTTACATCATTAACCTTGTGATCACGGTTATATTCATATACCTTCAAAAGGGAAGGAATTAAACTAGTTCTAATAACAGACTTATCAGTACTCATCGGAAGTGGTAAAGTAATTTGTTTTTTATCTTCATATCTAAAACTAGAAGCCATCTTTGGTGAAACTAAAGTATAAGTTTTAACCTCATTTAAACCAAGTTCACGCAATCTTTTAGAAATAATCTTACGATATTTAATATCTAAAGCATATTCACCCTTTTTAATTGCCACACTTGGTAAAGTAGACACTAAATTATGATAACCATAAAGTCTACCAACTTCCTCAGCAATATCATTCACATAAGGATCAATATCAAGTCTTCTAGAAGGAATAATCGCTTTAAATTCACCTTTATTATATTCAAATGGAAAACCTAAACGATTAAGTTCAACCTTAACATCATCATCAGAAATCGTAATTCCAAGTAACGTATTTATTTCAGAAGATTTAAATTTAACAATCTTTGGTGTTTTATCAATTTTATCATGCTTAACCATTCCAGAAAGTACTTTTGCTCCTGCATACTTTTCAAGTAGATGACAAGCTCTTTCAATAGCTTTCTCTGTATACTCATAACTTAAACCCTTACCATATCTAATTGAAGCTTCACTTCTTAAATCAAGTCTATTAGAAGTATTCCTAATACTAACCCCATCAAATATTGCACTTTCAATTAAAATATCTTTAGTATTTTCGGTAACCTCGGTATTTTCACCACCCATAACACCAGCAATACAAACCGGTTTCTTACCATCAGTAATAACAATATCATTACTATTTAAAACTCTATTAATTCCATCTAAAGTTACAATTTTTTCTCCATCTTCCGCATTTCTAACTAAAATATTATCTCCTAAAGTATCTTTATCAAAGAAGTGCAAAGGCTGCCCATATTCAAGCATAACATAATTAGAAATATCAACCACATTATTAATAGAACGCATACCATAAGCCGTTAATCTTCTTTTAATAAACTCCGGTGATTCACCAATTTTAACATCAGTAACCATCTTAGCTAAATAATATGGGCATTTATCAGTTTCCACCCTTAAACTAAAATGATTTTTAATATTATCTTTAATAGGATTTGTCTTATCATCAGGTAAAGTAACTGGTCTATTTAAAATTGCTCCAATTTCATAAGCAAAACCAATATGATAATAACAATCGTTATTACGGTGTTTATGAATATCTAGTTCATATAAAGTATCATCTAAATTAAGGTATTTCATTGCATCCATACCAACCTTAGCTTTACCATCAACTTCATAAATACCCTTGCTGTAAGTCTCTTCTGTTTTTTCTTCTAACCCAAGTTCATAAAGTGCGCAAAGCATTCCATTAGATTCTACCCCTCTAATTTTACTTTTCTTAATCTCAAAATCACCAGGTAAAATAGCTCCAGGTAAAGCTACAATAACCTTTAATCCTTTTCTAACATTAGGTGCCCCGCAAACAATTTGTAAAACTCTATCACCAACATTAACCTTACAAACATGTAAATGATCTGAATCAGGATGCATCTCACATTCTATAACTTCACCAATAACTAAATTATCTATATGATTAGAAATAACCTTTTCAATATTAATGCCCGCTTTAGTTATCTTAACCGCAAGCTCTTTTAAGTCTTGATCTTCAATATCAATATAATCTTTGACCCACTCTAAATCTATCATTAGTTAGCCTCCTTTCTATCAAAACCTCTACTCTCTCTTAAATCGTTTGTATAAAATACTCTTAAATCATTGATGCCGTATTTAATCATTGCTAGTCTTTCAGCTCCAAATCCAAACGCAAAACCAGACCATTTCTTAGAATCATATCCACAATTTTCCAAAACCTTTGGATGAACCATTCCCCCACCAGATACTGTAATCCAACCAGTATTTTTACAAATATTACATCCTTTACCTTTACAGTGATGACAGCTAATATCCATCTCAACAGAAGGTTCAGTAAATGGATAATAACTTGGTCTAAATCTCGTTTGACACTCTTCACCAAATAAATGTTTTGCAATAACATCAAATGTTCCTTTTAAATCAGATAAACTAATATTTTTATCAACAAGTAAACCTTCTATCTGCATAAATTGATGTGAATGAGTTGCATCATCATCATCTCTTCTATATGTCTTACCAGGGCAAATCATTCTAATTGGTTTTTCTCCTTTTCCAGCAAGCATTGTTCTAACTTGTACAGGTGAAGTTTGACTGCGAAGTAAAAGTTCATCATCTTTTACATAAAATGTATCTTGCGCATCCCTAGCTGGATGTCCTTTAGGTAAATTAAGCATTTCAAAGTTATATTCATCTTTTTCAACCTCTGGTCCATCAACCACATCATATCCCATTGACATAAGTAACTCTTCAATATCTTCAATCATTTTCTCTAAAATACTAGGAGCCCCTACTTTAATTTCTGTAGCTGGTAAACTAATATCAATACTTTCATTTTGGAGTTTCTCATTTAAAATTTTTGTATCAATCTCTTCTTTTTTACTATCTAATAAACTAGTAACTTCATTTTTTAGATTATTAATTAAAGCTCCAAAAGACTTTTTCTCATCATTACTTAAATCTTTCATTTTAGAATATAAAGAAGTAATCACACCTTTTTTACCTAAATATTTCGCTTTTACTTCATTTAAATTTTGTTCAGAAAAAACCGTTTCTAAATCAACTTGCAAATCATTTAAAATATTATCTAAATTCATAAACACCCTCCTAACAAAAAAATCACATCCATATAAGGACGTGATTTAAACGTGGTACCACCTTAATTTGTAAGTAAAACTTACCTCTAAAACTATAACGCGTTACCGATATATCTTTGCATATATAGCTCCTAAGATGAATTCATAAAAGATTATTACTAACTTACACCACCCGTTAGCTCTCTATAAATAATTACTTCTATTACTACTTCTTAATCTTCGCTTTTCAAATTTCAATATCAATTATACCACATTTTTGACATTTTTAAACAAAAAACTAACATAAGTTAGCTAAGTGTTTTACCAGAACTTTCAATCACATTTTGAGCTTGATATTCAGCAAGGTGAGCTTTCAAGCTCTCAAGTGTTCCAGGTTCAAATCTTTGTCCTATTGGCAAATACATCTCAGAAGCAAAAATATTCTCTACACCAATTTCAGGAAAAGCCGAAAATATTTTTTCCTGCATATCAAACACATGAGAATTTCCGCCATGTTTTCTATTTTCATAATTGCTATTCATATTGTTAATTACATCAGCTAATACCATTATTTTACCTCCGCTTCTGCCATGGCTTTTAATACCATCTTTGCATCATTACTAAAATAAGCATTGTATAAAACATCGTTTCCGATTACTTTGCTAATTAAATTTGTCATAATAATTTCATCTGTAAAAAAATTATCTGGGACATCTCCCACTAAATAATTAGTAAGTATCTCTGTATAGCCTTCATTAAGGGCAAGGAGAGAATCACTCTCATCATTAAACCCATAATAATTATCTTTAGCACTAATAACACCTAATAAACTATGCATAAGCCAGTGTCTCGCATCCGCTTCAGTAATAAGTCCATAGTTAATTGCTATTTCATTATTATGTGGAATGTACTTGCACGGCATTTTAACTAAATACATACTTTCCCTTTTTATCTTTAAAGTTTTAAGTCTTTCTTTCAAAGTCGTTAAATCCACATCTTTAAATATTTCATGAAAGATTGTAATAAGTTCTAAAAGATTATCTTTAACCTCTAAAGTTAAATTTTCATTACCATCTAGTATGACTTTAACTTCTTCAAGCATAACTTAATCACCTGGTAAGTATTATATCACACTGTAAAGCAAAAGTATACAATTTTTCCACTTTTTTTTGACATTTATTATACACTTCTAATTTAAATATATTATAAAACCCCTTATTTTACAATACTTTCTACACTTTTGTTGCGAAAGTATTTATTTTGTTATATAATGTGGAAAAGTGGAAAGTTTTCCACAGCTTATAATAAAGTGTAAAGAAAAAGGTGAAATAAAATGTATCGAAAAACTTATGCATTAATTAATTGTAATACTTTAAAAAGAAACATTCAAAACATTAAAGAAAACTATCATTATAAATATTATATAGGTGTTGTTAAAGCAAATGCTTATGGTCATGGTGACTATATCGTAAATACCTTAATTCAAGGTGGAATAAATTATTTAGCCGCCTCATCCTTAGAAGAATGTTTAAATATCCGAAAAAGAAATGAAAATATTCCAATACTGTGTTTAGAACCAATAGATCATGAATTTTTAAATATATGTGAAAAAGAAAATATAACCATAACTATTCCCGATTATGAATATTTTAAAAACATAAACTTAAATTTAAATTTAAAAGTTCACCTAAAAATAGATAGTGGTATGAACCGTTTAGGCTTCAAAGATAAAAATGAAGTAAAAAAAGTATATGATACTATCTTAAATTATCCTAATATAACCTTAGAAGGAATATATACTCACCTAGGTACTTCCGGCATGTGGGATAGTCACTACGACCACGATTTAAAAAATTTTGAAGATATAACAAGTCTAATTGATTTAAATACTATTCCTATTGTTCATATTTCTCGTTCACTTACCTTAGTAACTCATCCAATGCCTAAATATGTAACTGGAATTAGACTAGGTATCATAATGTACGGTTTTCCTCAAAAAATAAACAAACCAAAAGGTCTTAGATTAATAAAAAGAAATATGTATTTAAAAAAACATCATATAAGTGACATTACATATGAAAACAATTTAAAACTAAACACCGCTTTCTCACTTCACACCACCATTATGACCATCAAAAATGTCAAAAAAGGCGAATATGTTGGATATGGAGCCAAATATATCGCCGAAGAAGATATGAAAATCGCCATTATTCCAATTGGTTTTGCCGATGGACTAATTAAACAATACGAAAATCAAACTGTCAAAATAAATAATAAAGATTATAAAATAATTGGTGAAGTTGGTATGGACATGACTGCCATCAAAATTGATGATAGTGTAAAACTTAAAGATCATGTTATAATATTTGATGATGCCAAAAAGAAATCAAAAGAACTAGGTATCAGTGCATATCAACTCTTCACAAGCATTACAACTAGAGTACCACGTGTATATGATGAAGATGGTAAACTAACAGAAATAAAATATTAAAGGAATGATTTTATGAACTTTGAAGTAATAATTATTGGAAGTGATGCAAATGCCTACTATATGGCTAGATGTGTTCACGAATTATATAATAAAAAAGTAAAACTCATCGCCCATAAACCGATGAGCTTTGTTAATCACTCTAATATAATTGAAGCAACATATGACTCAAGATTATGGGACATAAATAAATTTGCCGATGCTATGAATGAATATGTTAAAAACATAAATGCAGACAAAATAGTATGCATCTCTTCTAATGAAACATATGCTAGAGGGCTAGTTGCTAATAAAAATAAACTAGACAAAAGAATAGTATTTAACTATGTTGATTTAAACTTTTTAGATAGTCTAATGATGAAGGACAAATTTTATGAAACATATAAAGACTCAGGATTACTACCTAAAACTATCATTTATAATTTAAATGATGAACTCAAATTAGATTTTGACTTTCCTATTATTATAAAACCCAATGATGTTATCGATTTTAATCATATTAATTTTGAAGGAAAGAAAAAAATATATAAACTAAATAATATGGATGAAGTAAATCACACAATTGAAAGTTTTAGAAATAGTAGTTATAAAGGAAAATTAATCATTCAAGAATACATTCCAGGTGATGATAGTAGCCTATTTGATGGTGTAATATATTGTAATTCCAAAGGTAAATGTGAACTTTTTGCTTTTGCTCAAATTGGTCTTCAAGAACATACCGCCAACATGGTCGGTAATGCTGCTTGTTTAATAAACCATTTCAATACAAATGGCTATAATGAAAAAATTATTTTAGAATTTAAACAATTTATGGAAAAAATAAATTTCAAAGGTATCGCTGAATTAGACATAAAATATGATTACCGTGATAAAAAATACAAAATATTAGAAATAAATGCTAGACAAGGAAGATGCAGTTACTACGTCACCGCTGCTGGCTATAACATTGTTAAACTATTTGTTGATGACTTAATTTATAATAAAGAAAAAGAATTTAAAATTGCTGATAAAGAATTATTACTAACTTATGTACCTAAAAAAATAATCAAAAAATATGTCGTAAACGAAGATTTTAAAAAAGAAGCATTAAAACTTTATAAACAAAAAAAAGTTGTAAATCCTTTAATTTATAAAAAAGATTTACCATTAAAAAGAATTATATTTTTAATCAGAAAACACTTTAGATATTATAAAGATTATAAAAACGGATATTGGAAATATTAGAAAGGAAGTAAAAATATGTGTGGATTTTGCGGATATATAAATAGAAAAGAAAAAAGTCACATCAAAGCTATGAATGATATGATTGCTCACCGTGGCCCAGATGATGAATCTTACTATACTGATGATGAAATAGCTATGGGCTTTAGAAGACTTAGTATCATTGACTTAAAAGGTGGAAGGCAGCCAATGTCTAATGAAGATGACTCAATGTATATAACCTTTAATGGTGAAATATATAATTTTAAAGAAATCAAAGAAGATTTAATAAATAAAGGCCACATCTTTAAAACAAATACTGATACCGAAGTTATATTACATGGTTATGAAGAATACAAAGAAAAAATATTAGATAAATTAAGAGGAATGTTTGCTTTTGTAATATGGGATAAAAACACTAAAAAATTATTTGGTGCGAGAGATCATTTTGGTCAAAAACCCTTCTACTATGCTAAAATGCAAGGAACATTTATGTATGGCTCTGAAATAAAAAGTTTCTTAAAACATCCAGATTTTCTAAAAAAAGTCAACAAAGAAGCTTTAAAACCATATCTAACATTCCAAACATCAGTCTTAAATGAAACATTTTTCAAAAATGTCTATAAATTAAAACCAGGTCATTATTTTACTTATGATTTCAATACTGAAAAGATGGAAATTCAAGAATATTATGAAATCAAATTTGAGCCTAAAAATCAAGACTTTGATAATTTAGTAAATGAAATTGATAACACCATTACTAAATCTATCGACTATCACACTATTAGTGATGTTCCAGTCGGCTCTTATTTATCCGGTGGTATTGATTCATCATATGTTGTAAGTTATTTAAAACCAGATAAAACATTCTCTGTTGGATTTGACTATAAAGATTTTAATGAAGTACCACTTGCTAAAGACTTATCAGACCTTTTACACATTCAAAATAAAAATGAATTAATAAATGCTGATCATTTCTTTGAAAGTATTGATAAAGTTCAGTATTATGCTGATGAACCAACAGCTAACCTATCAGCTGTACCACTATATTTCTTATCAAAATTAGCATCTACTGATGTTAAAGTTGTCTTATCAGGTGAAGGTGCCGATGAACTATTTGGTGGATACCCAAGTTATAAAGAAGATAAAACATTAACAAAATATAAAAAATTACCTTTATTTTTAAGAAAATTTATAAAAACCATTGTCACACCTCTTCCAAGTTTTCATGGTAAAAACTTCTTAACTAAAGGTGGTAGTAAATTAGAAGACTATTATGTTGGTGATGCTTTCATCTTTAACAATAAAGAAGCTAACAAAATATTAAATGATAATTATAAAAGTGATCTAAAATATCAAGATATCACTAAACCATATTTTGATAAAGTAAAAGATAAAGATGATGTCACCAAAATGCAATACTTAGATATGCATTTCTGGCTTCCAAATGACATCTTACTTAAAGCTGATAAAATGAGTATGGCTAACTCTCTAGAACTACGTGTACCAATACTAGATAAAGAAGTTTTCAAACTAGCAAGTACAATTCCAACCGAATATAAAATATCTCACGATACAACTAAATATGTTTTAAGAAAAGCCGCTTCTAAACGAATTCCTGAAGCTTGGTACAAAAGAAGAAAAAAAGGATTCCCTGTTCCAATCATTAAATGGTTTAGAGAAGAGAAATATTATAATATTGCTAAAGAAATGTTCAAGCAAGATTTTACCAAAGAATTTTTTGATCAAAAAGCTTTACTTAAATTATTAGATGACCATTATAAAGGCAAGAAAAACAACTGCCGTAAAATTTGGACAGTCTATGTATTCCTTGTATGGTATAAAGAATTTTTCATTGATTTTGATAAAGTCACAGCATAAAACCGTTAGAACAAAAATCTAACGGTTTTCCTTATTCGCCAAAATTTTTTTACAAACAAATTATTTCAATTTTTCTATTTCATCCAAAGATAGTCCAGTTGATTTAGAAATAATCTTCATATCAACCTTTTCTTTAAGTAAATTTTTTGCAATATGTCTTTTTTCTTCTAAAGCACCTATTTCAGCACCTTCTCTTCTTCCTATCTCTTTAAATGTATTATTTGTCTTTCTCATATCTTCTTCAGCTGATAAAAATTCTTTATATCTCTTATTGTTATTTAAATTTTCTATTTTCTTCTTAAACTCTGTCATATATTTATCACCTGTTCCCACCTTTTTAAGCTCTTCCTTATCAAAATCAAATATGGCTAAAAACTCATATTCTTTATCTCCACTATACCATAATTCTTTTATTTTATCCATATGGTATTCGTAAATATTAAAATTGTCTACAAACTGGATTCCTGTTTTTACATCTATTGATGGGTACTCTCCTAATATTGGATATTTCTTTGGAAGCTCCCATGTAAAATTTATTTGTATAATATCACCCATATCCAAATAACTCTCACCCACTTTTACTTCCTCACTATATTTCCCTCCTATATATCCAAAACTTTTCCTGTGCAAAGCTTCATAATATCCAGAGTTTATTTCTATATTGATTAACTTATTATCAGCTTTTACTAATACATCTAATCTTTGACCTTTCGCATATATATTTTCCTTTATCTTCTCTGGTGAATGAATTTCTATCAGTTCTATTTTTGTTTTCAAACATCTTTCTATTAATGTTTTAAGTAAAAAAGTATCTTTTTCATCACAAAATATTGCTTTAAATACATTATCGTTTTTTGCTGTATAAAATTTATTATCTATATCTTTAATTAATTCTTTATTCATTTATTCCTCCTTCTAACTCCTACATAGATTAATATACGATTATTTATTCCTTATTTCCTTTTAAATTTGACATTTTTCTTTTAATTTCATAAAATGATAACAAAGGATAGATAACAAAAGGAGGTTAATTATCTTATCTTAGCGCCAGGGTCTAAAGACCGACGAGGATGATAGTTATCGAAATATTCGGCGGATGCTATCACGGTGAGAATCGTTAAATATATGACAAAGCATAAAATCAATCTTATGTACAAAACATATATTCTAAATTTAGTATAAAGGAGAATTTTATGTGTGGTATTGTTGGTAGCATCAGCACCAAAACAAATATAATACCTATTCTTTTAGACGGCTTAAAAACCTTAGAATACCGTGGATACGATTCTGCTGGTTTAAGTTATATAAAAGATAGTAATTTAATTATAAATAAAGTAAAAGGTCGTGTTAAAGACCTTGAAGATCATATATCTAAAGAAAGTATTGCTAATATTGGAATTGCCCATACTAGATGGGCCACTCACGGAAAAGTAAATGAGATTAATGCCCATCCTCATAACGTAGGAAAAATCACCATTGTCCATAATGGTATAATCGAAAACTTTAGTAAATTAAAACATAAATTAGAAGAAAAAGGATATAAATTTAAATCCGAAGCTGATACTGAAATCGCCGCTGGATTACTAGATTATTATTATAAAAAATATGAAAACATTGATAAAACAATTCAAAAATTTATGAAAAAAGCTGATGGTAGTTATGCCATATGCATGATAATAAATGATGATCCAAATACTATTTATGTTATTAAAAAAGATAGTCCACTAATTATCGGAACTGGAAATCACACCAATTATATTGCTAGTGATGTTCCAGCCATATTAAAATACACCAAAAACTACTATATTTTAGAAGATTATGAATATGGAAAAGTAACAGCTGATAATATAACAATTTATGACAAAGAAGGAAATGTTTTAAATAAACAGTTAAAAGAATATCAAGGTAGTGACTTAACAAGCGATAAAGGTATCTACGAACACTATATGTTAAAAGAAATTATGGAGCAAAATTCCACCATCAGAAAAACCGTAAATCCATATATAAATAGTATAGAAGATTTACTAAAGCTACCTGATCTAACAAAATATGAAAGAATTGATATTATTGCCTGTGGTACTGCTATGCATGCTGGACTAGCTGCAAAATACTTATTTGAAGAATATACAAATACTAAATGCGAAGTTTTTTTAGCAAGTGAATATAGATACCAAAATAATTTTCTAAATAATAAAGTTTTATCCATATTCATATCACAATCAGGTGAAACAGCTGATACATTAGCTGCTTTAAAAAAAGTTAAAGAAGCTAACTTTGATACCTTAGGTATTGTAAACGTTAAAGAAAGTTCTATTGCTAGAGCTTTAGATAAAGTATTATACACAGAAGCCGGAACCGAAATAGCCGTAGCATCAACTAAAGCTTATACATCTCAAGTCGCACTGCTTTCAGTATTAGCTCTCGCCCATGCCTATAGAACAAAATCAATTAAAGAAGAAAAAATACTTGAAATACTTGAAGAATTTAGAAGTATTACTCAAATATTAAATCCAATTTTAGAAAATACACAAACCTATGAAAACATAGCTAAAGAAATATACGAAAAAAATGATGCCTTCTATATTGGTAGAGGTCTAGACTATGCCCTAGCCATGGAAGGATCATTAAAATTAAAAGAGATATCTTATATTCACAGTGAAGCCTATGCTGCTGGTGAATTAAAACACGGAACTATATCTTTAATCACCAAAGAAACACCAGTATTTGCCTCTGCAACCAATAAACATATAAATGCTAAAACAATTAGTAACTTAAAAGAAGTCATTTCAAGAGGTGCAAACTGTTACTTAATAACTGATGAAGACATTAAAGATGATAGTTTCAAACAAATTATAAAAATTAAAAAAGTAAGTATGTTTATTAAACCATTACTTACTATCATTCCTTATCAACTAATTGCCTATTATACAGCTAAATTTAAAAATTGTGACATTGATAAACCACGTAATCTAGCTAAATCAGTTACCGTAGAATAAAACCTGAAGCCTATAAAGCCTCAGGTTTTTACTATACTTCTTGTTTTAAATTTTTAATATAAACTTCATCCTTACCATCGATAATCTTATCGATAACAATTGTTTCTATTTTATCCTTGATAATCTTATTAATCTTTCTAGCACCATATTCCTCGTAATTAGATAAATTTAAAATTTCATTTTCTACCTCTTTAGAAATTCTAATTCTTATCTTATCACTATATTTTTCCTTAAATTTTTTAAGATTCATTTTAATAATCTTTAAAATATCTTCTTCATTCAAAGAATTAAAACAAATAACCTTATCTACCCTATTCATAAATGGAATAGAAAAACTATCATTTAACCTAGATATTTTAGTATTCTTATTATTAAATCCCACATTTATCTCATGAAAACCAACATTAGAAGTCATAATAATAACCACATTATCAAACCTAACTATCTTACCTTTACTGTTTTTTATTTTACCCTCATCTAAGACTTGTAAAAATAAATTAATAATATTCGTATGTGCTTTTTCAATCTCATCTAAAATAAGTACTGAATAAGGCTTATTCCTAATCTCTTCTAAAATATTTGTATTGTCATCATACCCAACATATCCAGGAGGTGAACCAATAATCTTACTTATACTATGTGCTTCTTTATACTCACTCATGTCTAATTTAATAATATTATTTACTCCAACTAAATTTTCTCCAAATGTTCTCGCAAGTAAAGTTTTACCAACCCCAGATGGTCCACAAAACAAAAAGGAATAACACTTATCATTAAACCCCAACTTAATCTTTTTAGCCACCTTAGCAACTTCCTTAACAGCTTCATCTTGTCCAATAATATTTTTATTTAAAATCTTTTCAGTCTGTTTAATTAATTTAGCTTTTTCATTTAAAATCTCATAAATAGGAATACCTGTTTTCATATTAATAACCTCAGCCACATCAAGTTTGGTAACCTTCCTACTGTAAGTCTTATAAAGTGATAACTCCAAATTATTAATCTTATTCATTAAATCAAATTCTTCATTTTTAAACGTGCTGGCTTTATCAAAATCATTATCTAAAATAGCTTTTTTCTTGTTTTTAATAACTTCTTTTAACTTCTTATTATAAAATCCATACTCCTTAAGTCCTTTACTTTCCTTCAAACTAACCTTAGCTGATACCTCATCTAATATATCGATAGACCTATCAGGTTCATTCCTATTATAAATATACTTACTAGATAAATGAATAATTAAATCAATAATCTCTTCATCAATAATTACTTTGTGGTAACCTTCATATATATCCTTTAAATTCATTAAAATATTTTTAACAGTTTCCTCACTAGGCGCCTCTATAATTACCCTTTGAAATCTTCTTTCTAAAGCACTGTCTTTCTCAATATATTTCTTATACTCATCTGTAGTTGTAGCTCCAATACATCTAATTTTTCCTCTAGCTAAAGCCGGTTTAAATATATTAGAAGCATCAATTGCCCCTTCAGCCCCTCCTGCACCAACTAAAGTATGAATTTCATCGATAAATAAAATAATATCATCATTTTCCTCAATCTCTTTTAATATCTTATTCATTCTCTCTTCAAATTCACCTCTATATTTAGTTCCCGCAACAGAAGATGCCATATCTAAACTAATAATCCTTTTATTACGTAAAGCAAGTGGTACCTCACCTCTCACTATCATATTAGCAAGCTCTTCAACAATAGCTGTCTTCCCAACCCCAGCTTCACCAATTAATAATGGATTGTTCTTACACCTTCTACAAAGTATTTCTAATACCCTCTTAATTTCCTCATCTCGGCCAGTTACAGGGTCCAAATTACCACTCATAGCCTTCTTATTTAAATCAACCCCAATTTCATCTATAAGTAGCTTTTTATGACTTTTTTTATTTATTATCTTATCTGTAAATTCACTATATAATTCATCAATATCGATATCCATACCAATTAAAATTCTAATAGCAACCCCTTCACCTTCATCAAGAAGACTTGCAAATAAATGATTAACTGTAACCACTCCATTATTATTTTCTTTTGCATCCAATGTTGCATTTTCAATTATTCTTTTTAAAAGTGGTGTATATAAAAACCATTCACTATGTTTACTTCCCTTACCGATAATCTTAATAACTTCATCTTTAAATCTATTATAATCCAAATCAAATTCTTTTAATTTTTCACTAATCTCATTATCACCTTTAAGTATTGCAAGAAGTAGATGTTCCGATGAAACATAAGGATGATTCAAATCATACATTTCTTTTTTAGCATTAACTAAAACCTTTCTTGCCTCTTCTTCAAAGTTTCCAAACATGTTTTAGCTCCTCTCTAATATATCCTATGTTTATATTGGTCATCTTTGAAAAAATTTATTCGGCAAATTTCACAAAATATTTTTACACTATAAAACGACCGCTTCGCGATCGTTACAATCCCTTCGGGCTTGCCGAGAGAGTATAATCTAATGTGTTTTTTAATTTACACACTAATCTTGACAAGACCTAAAGTTACGTGTATCTTTAGGACTTTAGTTTGTTTGGTAACCTCATCCCTTTACATAGCCTTAGTATCAAGTTTCTGTTCGTTGAGCCACGATTTTGTTTCATGCTTCCTTTAGCCCCAACATCACTGTTGATGCGTTGCACTTCCCTAATACTTCGCAGATACCTACGCGTATAGTGGACTTTCACCACCTAGCTATATGCCATGCCCGGCACACCAAAAAAGAAAATCTAAAATTTTTTATATAATTTAGACTTTCTTAAAGACTTCATCATAATATCAAAATCAGGTATTTGTAGATTATCGACAGCCATATCATTATCATCCATAACCTGTAAATTCACATCTTTCATTAACCTATACTTAACAACAGTATCTAATGTTGATTGAATATCTAAAATATTTAAATTATCTACCAAATCGGTAGGCTCTTCAGCTTTAATTTTTCTAACAAGTTTAGGCTTTTCTACTTCACCCAAAACATTAATAAAACTTGTATTTTCATTTTTCAACAAATCAGGCTTTTCTAAAGGAATATTTTTCACCTCTGGCTTTACCTCACTTATAAATTTATGAGCTTTTTTAACCATATCTTCTTTATTAGAAATATCTTTTGAAATAGCCTCTTTAGTCACATCTACCATCGGTTTTAATAAATCCGGTTTATCTTCAAGTTTAGAAATAATCACAGGTTCACTTTTTTCAGTAGGAAGTAAAACTTTCTTATTCTTAGTTTTTTTCTCTATATTACTTTTAACACTATTAACTGCTTTATCAAACTTATCTTTAAAAGTAGGCTTACTATTAATAACAATACCATCAGCTACTTTTACAGGTTCTAAAGGTTTTTCACCAAACATTTTTTCAAAATCAACACTTGGTTTTTCCACTGGAACATTAATTGTAATTGACTCAAGCTTATCTACATCAAACTTAAACGGTTTAAGTTTAGGTTTACTAGTTTTACTCTTATCAGCTACATTAATATAACCAACTTTAGTATTATCTATCTCAATATTTTTAATTAACCCCAAAGTATTTTTCTTTTTAGTTTTCTCTAAATCATTAATTTGATCACTAATATCTTCAGCAAGCGGTGTACTTCTCTTATCTAAAATAGCCGTAACCTTATTAATTCCATTAATAATTAATATTGAAATCATCTGTAAAGCAAATGTACCAATTAAAAGTTGCATAAGCGTTAAAACATCACTATTAGAATAAAGAGCATTATCCGCATATATATCAATGTTATTAGACCTAATAACACTCAAAGTAAGTACAAACAACATTTGTATAATTGCAAATCCAGTAATATTAATAATCTTATTTATCCTAAACATTTTCTTACTAAAAAAACTAAAAAGTGCAATAATAGAACATAAAACAACAACAACAAATAAAGTAATAAAATTTGGAAAATAAAGTGTCATAAATAAACCATTCATCAAATTATCAAAAAGTTCAAATATAACCTCTCCACCAATATATAAAACAAATACAATAACAAGTAAATAAACTAAAACAAAAGCTTTAGTCCCATGTTTTTTCTGAAGTAAAAATATAATTGCAGGAACTAATAAAAGCACAATAAAAAGTGGGTGCTGCAAAATATTATCAAATAGCACTTTAAATTTATCTAAAAGTGATAATTCTTCCAAACTCCCACCTCATTTCTATAAACATTTTATCATAATTATGCGTTTTTTTTGAATCTTTTTAAAATATTAAATTTAGAAATCATCTTATCTACAAAATCTTTGCCAACTATATCAGAGATAGTATTAGATTTATATGCTACAAAGAAATAAATAATAACTCCAATAATTCCATATAAAATTATATATAAAATTGATCCCATTCTTGAAACTGAATAACTTGGAATAAATAAATTCAAAATAGAAAGTCCAAGTACCATAATAATAGTACACATAATTACTTTAATTAAAGTTCTAATCATTCTCAAATAATTAATATTAGTCTCCTTTTTTACTTTACGAAGTAAATAAATTGAAGCTGTTGTATCAATTAAAATATTCAATGTTATTGTCGCATAATATGATTCTAATCCAAGAAAATTAAACAAATACATAAATGGTACATTAAGTAATATCTTAAATATTAAAGATCCGCCCAAAGCTGTAACAGTCGCTTTAGTATTATTCATTGTTTGATTAGTATTCACCATAACTGAACAAACAGAAAGTGGTATCTGTGATAAAATAAGCAATTTAAATATTGAACTATTAAGTTCATCATAGCCATAAAATACAGTCCAAACAGCTGAAGACATAAAACTAATACCAACAGAAAGCGGTATCGTTACCAAAAATAAAGTCTGTAATGCTTGCGTTATCTTACCATTTACCTCTTTCATATTGCGCACCGCATATGCTGAGGCTATAGTTGGGATTAAACTAGTAATAATACCAGTAGAAATAGACATAACAATCATATTAAGTTTAGAACCCCAAGTTTGAATAACACTAACTACATTTTCACTAATAGCTGTTGTATAACCCAAACCAACTAATCCTTTAACAACTGTAAATACATCAACCATTACATAAATAGATTGTAAAAGTGAAATAACAACAAAAGGCATCGCATAAAAAATAATTTTCTTTACTAAATCTTTATTTGTAATTTTCCTTTCATTTAAAATTGCTTTTTCATTACGCTTTAAATCCTTACTCTTTTTAATCTTCAAAAATACATAAAAGTAAGCTACTAAAGCTCCAACAGTAGCTCCAAAAACGGCTACCCCAACTGCAGTATTTAAAGACAAATGAAATACTTTTAAAGTTAAAAAGCTACCAGCTAAAATAACAATAACTCTAGCTAACTGTTCTAAAATATCGGCCACCGAAGACACCTGCATAATCTTATGTCCTTGCAAATAACCTTTAGATACACTTAAAAATGGTACCACCAAAACAGCTGTCGAAATAACCCTAATAACTACTGTAACATCTTCAACAGTATTTCCTCCTTCTACACCGCCAATTATCATATTTGCTAAAGTAGGTGCAAAAATAAATAATACCAAGAATGAAATAATACATAAAAATGAAATAACCTTAAGTCCTATCTTAAATACTCTCTCTTTAGTATTATAAAACTTCATCTCATTATATTCACTAACAACTTTACTCATAGCTACCGGAATACCCGATGTCGCTAAATTTAAAAACACATTATAAATTGAATAAGCATAACTATATAAAGCTCCACCTTGTGTTCCTATAATTGCATAAAATGGAATAACATATACAAGGCCAATAACTTTACATATAACAATACCAATCACTGAAATGGCCGCTCCAGCTAAAAAACCTGTCCTCTTCATAACAACCACCTACCTATAAACAATCAAAGCCGAAAAACAATATATTTGTTCTTCAGATACCGCTACAGCTGTTGAAAATTTAATATCGATAATTTCTGGTTCCTCTTCCATAATAAATCTATTAATTACCTCTTCTAAATCCTTTTCATGTCCTTCATCAAAGACTTTTACCTTCATATTATATCACCAAATATAATATAACAAAAGTTCTGAAACCAAAATGTCAAAAAAAGGAGAGTTTATCTCCTTATCTATTACCATAATATGATGTAAAATAAACTCCTTTTGATGGAATATTTTTAATATAATTGTTTGGATTCTGTCTTCCACTATTTGTAGTATGTAATCCATTAAATACATTCAAATGAACATGAACACCAAAAGCACACTCATCTTCACGATTAAGGCCACCCATAGAGCCTAATTTAGTATCTGGATAAACAACTTGATTTTTCTTAACATTAACGCTTGTCATATGCCAATAAGAAGTCGTATAACCAAGTCCATTATGATAAACATAAACAATATGATTACCACACTGTCTATTTCCAGAAGGATATCTTATTGCAACAACAGTTCCAGAAGCCACCGGATAAACAGGATCACCATAATTACTATTAGAAAAATCTACACCAGTGTGGAAATCTTCTAAAGAACCATTACCATCCAAATCACGATAACCATAAGCACTAGACACTCTACCTCTAGCAATCGGCATATATGTATTACCAGTAACTACTATTCCTCCAGGTCTTGAATTATCAAGTTTTCTTTGACATTGAGTAAGTGTTTCATCATCATCACAGCCAAGTGACTTTAAATTATTAATCATACTAATAGTTACTTTATATTCCTCATCTTTATCAAGCATACCCTCAGTTATATTTTCAATTTCTTTATTAAGTCTAGCTTCTAAGACCGCAAGCTGTTGTTGTTTTGTATTAAGTTCTTGTTGTTTAGTGCTTAACTCTGATTTTTTATTATCTAATTCTTTAACATCGTTATTATATTCTTCAATAAGTTTTTCATTGTAATCTCCAAGTTGTTCAGCAACAGAAATTCTATATATAAAATCAGTAAAATCAGTTGCTCCAAAAATATATTCCAAATAATTAGAATCACCATTAGTAACCTGAACAAAACTCATAATCTCTTTCATTTGTTCATCTTTTTTATCAATATCCTTTTGAATTTGTTCAATCTGATTAGAAATAGATTCTAATTGATTTTCTATACTAGAAATCTCACTCTCTACTTGTTTTTTTTGTTCTTGCGCTTGATTCCTTTCAGCTTCAGTAAGCTCTTTTTCCGCTTTAGCAGCATTATAAGCTTTTCTATTTGCTTCTGCTTCAGCTTTTAACTGTCCTAATGTCTTTTCTGCTGCCGCATAACTTGTTGGTAAAGACATACTAAATAACACAACACCTATTAAAAGTATACTAAATAATTTTATCTTCATATATCAAACCACCTCATTCTTTTAAAATAGCCACAGATTTTTTATAATCGGGCATATGCAATCTTACCGTTTCCCAAAATTCTCTAGAATGATCAAAGTGCACAAAATGTGAAAGTTCATGAATAATAACATAATCAATCTCATGAATAGAATACTGAATTAATTTTGAATTTAAAGTTACTGAATTATCTCTTTTATTACAAACACCCCATCTTGTTTTCATACTTCTAATTTTAAGTTTAGGAAAAGGAATATCCTCATCAAACAAATTATAATTGTACTCTAACCTTTCAGTAAAAATTCTTTTCATTTGTTTTTTTAACCATTTTTCCAAAGTCTTCATATCTTTAACAAAAATCTTACCATCACTAACTTCCGTATTTTCAAATGGTACTAATATTATATCATATTTTTCACCAAGATAATAAAAAAGCTCTTCTTTTTCCAACTTTTTCCTAGTTCTTGACAATGCTTTGCGCAAAAACTCCTTTTCATTATCGAGAATTATCTTAATTTCTCTTTTACTAGTCAAATAATTTGTTGTAACATAAATTGTTAAATCATCTTTTATTTTTATATAAGTATTCTTATTATTTTTTTTAATAACTAATACCTTATATGTATAACCATCTAATTTATAATCAAATGTAATTTCCATCATACCACCAATACAATTTTACCACAAAACAAAAGAACTTTTAACCCTTAAGTTCCTTTATTTCCCCTTTAACCTTATCATCTAATATAGAAGTGCAGTGCGGACATCTAGTAGCTTTAATATCTATTTCACTCATACAATAAGGACATTTTTTACTTGTTGGATTATTAGCTTTTTTAGGACCAATATTACTTAATTTATTAACTGCTTTAACAATACAAAATAAAACAAACGCCATAATTAAAAAATTAATTAAAGCTGATAAAAAAGCTGATGCAAAACCAGATATATCCTGCCAATTATAACGCACCCCACCTGTAACAACATTTAAAATAGGATTTATAAAATTATCAGTAAAAGAAGTAACTATCCCAGAAAATGCAGTTCCTATAACAATACCAACAGCCATATCAACCATATTACCTTTTAAAGCAAAAGTTTTGAATTCATTAATAAATTTTTTCATAAAACCAACTTCTTTCAAAAATATTATATCACAAAATAAAAACTACTCGAAAGTAGTTTCTATAGTAAAGTTATAATTCCACAAGCTAAAAGTACTAACAAGAATGCAATAAGTGCAAACTTCCAAATATACTTCATCCACTCTTTGTAAGATACATTAAATAGACTAAGTCCAGCAATCAATACTACACTTGTTGGGAAAATAAGCATACCAATTGCATATACAGATTGGATAAGTAAACCTGCAACTGAAAGTGATGCTACATCAAAACTAGATACAAATACTGATAAATCAGCAAGTAAATAATATAAATCATTATAGAAGAAACTTCCAAGTAATGATGCAAAACCAGTTGTAAGAACATTAAATCCATCAGTAAGTCCAAATACTTTTGCATTTATAGTATCAACAAGTGTACCTGTTCCTGCATATGAAGCTTGATATAAAATATATAAAATTACACTAGCTAAAGCTGCAAGACAAGCTGTTGGAAGCCATTTCTTAACGCCTGAAACAAAGCTATCGATAAATTCATTTAAACTTAATTTATAAATCCAAGCAATTATTCCAGCTGCTATTACCATAGCACCAGCAAATTCAATATTACTCCAATATCCTAATTCTGAAATGCCACTTAATAAGTGTTCAAAAATTGGGAATCCTTTAATTTCAACACTCATAATTGCTTCATGAATATTACTGAATACATCAATACCAAATGAATAATACCAGTTGTACATACCAACTAAACAAAGTATTAACATTAGTAAGAAAATAATAACCAAAGGTACTACACTAATTTTAGATTTTGCTGAAACTTTTTTAACTGGTTTAGCAACAGCAAAAGCCTTAGTAGTTGATTTACCTTTTGTACTTTTCTTTTTAGTTGTTGTCTTTGACACTTTTTTAGTAGTTTTAGGAGCTTTTTTACTATCTTTAGAAGCTGCCTTTGTAGTTTTAGTTGATTTAGCTGCAGAAGCCTTAGCCGTTTTAACCTCTTTAACTTCTTTAACCTCTTTTTCAACCTTTTCCATTTTAGCCTCTTTTAATTCTTTTTTCATAGCTTTTTTACTAGAAGTTAGTACTACAAAAATAAGTGCAATAACTAAAATAACTAGTAAAATAACTTTTGCGACAATCTCATTACTCATATCAAGTCCTAATAAATTAGCAGTATAACCTGTAATATTAAAACCATAAGTTGAAGCAATTGAACCAACAAGTAAAGAGCCAACTGTTGAAGCCATAACTGTTACTTTATCATAGTTCATAGCAAAAAGTACTGCCGCAAATAAAGGTACCAAAGCAAATAGTGGTAAAATTAAACCTGTTACAGAAGAAAGTACAGTAAATAAAATAACTGTTAAAATTAAAAATCCTCTTTCTTTTCTTTTAAAAGCTCTACCTATTCCATCAGTAACTTTTTCTAAAGCGCCAGTTTTTTCCATAACGCCATAAAGTCCACCAATAGTAACAAATACTACGCCATATAAAATAAACGTAATAAATGAATTAATAGGTGTATTGAATAAATCAATTAAGCCAACAGGATCAATTCCATTCGTAGTAAGTTCACCACTAGAATAAGTACCTACTGGAATAATCCAACTTAACACTACATAAATTAAGAAAGATATTCCTATTACCTTAAGTAATCTTCTTTTCACCTTTCTCTACCTCCCACTAGCATTATACCAAAAAACCCTTATAACATAAAGCTTTTTTAAATAATTTTCATCACTTTTTCACAAATAAACATCCTTGTGTTATAATTGATTAGGTGATTATATGAACAAATTTCCTTATTCAAACACAAATAAAAGATACCATACACTAGACTATTTTTATAAACAAAAATTCGGTAAAAAGGTATGTAAAATAAGCCTTAATGCCGGTTTTACATGTCCAAATATTGATGGTACATTATCCAAAAATGGATGTATATATTGCTCAAAATCAGGTAGTGGTGAATATGGTGGAAATCCAAAAGAAAATTTAATTAATCAATTTAAAGAAATTAAAAAAACAATGGACAAAAAATGGCCAAATTCTAAATACATCGGATATTTTCAAGCAAGAACAAATACCTATGCTCCTGTAAACATTTTAAAAGAAAAATATGAAACAATTTTAAAGCAAGATAATGTTGTTGGACTATCTATATCTACAAGACCAGATTGTATAACCGATGAATGTTTAAATTATTTAGAAGACTTAAATAAAAGAACCTTTCTAACTATTGAACTCGGTTTACAAACAATTCATGAAAAAACAACAAAAATAATCAATAGATGTCATGACTTAAAATGTTTTGAAGATACATTAAAAAAATTAAAAAAAAGAAACATATTCACAGTTGTTCATATCATAAACGGTCTTCCAGGAGAAACAAAAGAAATGATGATTGAAACAGTAAAATATCTAAATAAATTAAATATAGATGGTATTAAAATTCACATGCTTTCTATATTAAAAGATACACCTTTAGAAAAATACTATAAAATTAAACCATTTCACATACTAACTAAAGAAGAATACATTGATATTGTAATCAGACAGTTAGAATACCTAAATCCTAAAATAGTCATTCAAAGACTAACTGGTGACCCCATGAAAGAAGAACTAATCGCCCCACTTTGGACCACAAAAAAAAGGGTTGTCTTAAATAGCATCGATAAAGAAATGGTTAAACAAAATACATATCAAGGAATTAAGTGTAAAATCTCATAACAAACATATTTAAAACAAATAACAGAAAACTATTAACCATAATAAAACAAGCACTTATCATGCTTGTTTAAACTCCTATACTAGATAATTTATAACCATCCTCCGTTGCTTCAAAATTATAAACTTGTAATGTTCCTTTATCTAATACATTATATAAATCATCTTGACCATAAACACCAATTTCGATGTTTTTTAAATCATAAATTTTACCATTTTGAATATATCCAACCATAACATCTATAGATACTTTATCCCTTCCCGCATAACTATATACTTTGGTAATATAATTTTGAACACATACCGCATCAGATCTTGTAATCTCTTTGCCATCAGAAGTATATTTATAACCTTCGTAAATATATTCAAATTCTAATGGAATATCTTTTTCATTTAAAACCTTTAATGCAGAATTTTTATAATCTTTAATACTTATAGTTGTATCTAAAACCCCATCGCTTTTAAGTTGTCCAAAAACCAAATAAAGTAAAGCTTTTTGAGGTGCATCTTCCACAGATGTTTCTTGATTTACTCTTGAAAATTCAGTACAACCATCTTCTGTATGTTCTTTAAATAAAGTTTCAACTGTTTCATAATCAACAGGCATACTTTTAAGTTCTTGCTCTTTTCTATTAATATTTTGAATTATAATTAAAATAATTAATACCAATATAATTATTAACATAATAATTTTAGAATCTAACTTTTTCTTTTGTTTCTTTTTTTCATCTTTCATAATCCACGCTCCTATTTTAATTCTAACCAAAATTTGAAAAGCAAACAATAAAAAACAACATAAATATATTTTTTTTACAATTCATTTACACAAAAGAACAAAATGCCAAAATAAATTTTGACATTAGCTTACCTCACGGTAAGCTTTTTCTACTTCACAGAAACCTAA
>CALVRN010000018.1 GCA_944358675.1 uncultured Bacilli bacterium
TAAACATCTTATAAAAAATCCAAACAGTACATATTCCACCAAATATTAAATAAACATAAAATATAAACGGTAACTCTCCATCACTTTGCATAACTATTAAACTAGTTCCCAAAATATAAGCCACATCTAAAATTGTAACCATACATAAATGAACTAACTGTTCCAAATTTCTCATTTGATGTTTTGAATCATTAAGTTCAATATTAAATCTTAATTCTCCACTATTCACACCTTTTAAAAATGAAAGCATTTCATTAGGTAAATAAACCATATCAGTACCACTTTGTGCGGCTTCGTGTATAAATTTCTTTGCCTTATCCTCATCAAAAATATTATTAGGTTTAATATGTGTACCTAATATCTGCATTAAATTTATTTTAGGACTAACACTTCTAAGTACACCTTCTAAAACTATAATACCTCTCATAAGCATAGTCACATCTTTAGGTAAACTTATATGGTTATTAGAAAGCATAACCAAAAAATCATTCATAAAATCTTTTATGTCAATATCAGAAATATCTTGAGTTTTATTTTTTTCTATTACTCTTTTTATATC
This sequence comes from uncultured Bacilli bacterium, assembly GCA_944358675.1. Taxonomy (GTDB): domain Bacteria; phylum Bacillota_I; class Bacilli_A; order RF39; family UBA660; genus Coprosoma. Next base: position 560 of record CALVRN010000018.1, read on the forward strand.
GTTTTTTAAAACCATATGGTCAATAGGACCTCTAGTCTTACCAAAAGCTAATAAAATATGTGAAACTTCTGTTACATCATCTTTTATAATTGCCATAATACATTTACTCAAAAGATCTCTATCACGCCTAGAAAGTCTTCCCATCATTCCAAAATCTAAATAAATAATTTTGCCATTTTTAATTTTTAAATTTTCTACATGAGGATCTGCATGAAAATAACCATCATCTAAAGCTTGTTTAATATAATTAGCCGCTAATTTTTTTCCAATCTCATCTCTATCGTATCCATTTTTCTCCAAACTAGCATAATCATTTATTCTAATTCCATCCATATATTCCATAACTAAAGATTTACTAGTTGTATATTCTCTATAAACTTTAGGTGAACGAATATATAAAACATTTTTATTTTTCTCATAAAATTCTTCTGTATGTGAAGCTTCAATCAAGAAATTCATCTCTTCTTTAGCTGTTTCAAACATCTCATCAATAACATCACTAAAATTAAATATAGAATCAAACACTTTGTCTAATTTAAGTATACTTACAACTTTTTTAAGTAACCTAACATCCATAGCCATTAATTCATATATATTTTCTCTTTGAATTTTAATAACTACCTCTGTACCATCTTTTAAAACAGCCTTATGCACTTCTGCAATCGAAGCCGAACCAATTGGAATCTCATCAATGCTTGAAAATATTTCAAAGGTATTCCCTTTATATTCTCTATCTAAAATTTCCAAAACTTTATCATAATTCATTGGTTTTACTTGATTTCTTAAATGTGAAAGTTCATCACAATATTCTTTTGGAATAATATCATCTCTCGAAGCTAAAATCTGACCAAGTTTAATAAAGGTTGGTCCAGCTTCTTCAATTGCTAGACGTAAATTTTCAGGTGTCGCATTCTTAATTAAATCATATTTTTTAATAATGCGGACAATCTCTAATAACCTATCTTTACTACTGAACATCTTTTTTCTTTTTTACCTTTAATAAATTTAAAATTTCTTTTTTATCTTCTTCACTTAACTCATTTATCTTTTCAATAATATCTTCTTTAGTTAAATCTTTCTTTTCTACTGTAACTGTAACATTTTCTTTTATTTTTTCACTTATATTATGTTTTAATTCTTCATTTAATTCTTGTCCTTGCTTATAAGCTTCCGTACCTTTTTTAAGTAATTCATCCTTTAAATCTTTAGCCTTTTCACTAGTCATTACCATCGCACCAAGTCCCATAAGCATAACATTTTCTAATGTTTCTTTCATAAATTATCACCATCCTTATTATTTATAATTATAACACACCGCTATACAATTTTCCAATAATTCACTATACAATTTTCCGAAGATTTACTATACAAATTTCCAAACAATTAAATATTTACTTATATTCTCATAAATGTTAAAATTAATTTAGGTGATAGAAGTGAAAGTAACAGTATTAGGAGCAGGTGCATATGGATGTGCTTTAGCTCAAATTTTAAGTGAAAACAAAAATAAAGTAACTATATGGACTCCATTTGAAAATGAAGTTAAAGATTTAACTGAAACAAGAAAATCCCCAAAACTTCCAAATATTGAACTTTATAATAACATTCAAATAACTACCGATTTAGAAAAAGCCTTAGATAAATCAGATTTAATAGTTGAAGCTATACCAACAGCCTTTTTATCAAGTAGTATTAAAAAGGTTAAAAAATATTATCAAAATACCCCTATTTGTGTAGCAACCAAAGGTATTGAACAAGATACAAATCTATTTGTTTATGATGTAGTTAAAAATATTTTAAACACAGATAAAATAGCCGTTATATCAGGACCTTCCTTTGCCATTGATATAGCTAATAACTATCCAGTTGGTCTTACTTTAGCCTGTCAAGACAAAGAAACTATCGAATTAACTTTTAAAGCACTAGCCAATAATCATTTTAAACTAAGAAAAAGTCATGATATTATTGGAACTGAATTATGTGGTTCAGTTAAAAACATCATAGCTATAGCCTCTGGTATTTTAGCTGGATTAAAAATGCCAGAATCAACTTCAGCCATGCTGATAACAGAATCATTACATGACATTAGAGGTTTAATTAAAGGCTTAGGTGGTGATGGTAATACCGTATTATCATATGCTGGATTTGGTGATTTATTATTAACCGCCACATCTCCTAAAAGTAGAAATTATTCATTTGGTTATTTAATTGGTTCTAAAGTATCAAAAGATGAACTAGACAACTACATTAAAAACACAACCATTGAAGGATTATATACCTTAAAATCAATTAGTGAACTTGTTAAAAATAAAGATGTCGATATGCCTATAATAAATCTTATGGAACAAATAATATATGAAAATAAAAATCCAGAAGAATTAATTAACTTCTTAATTCAAAAGCCATAAAAGGCTTTTTTTATTGTTTTAAAATAACCTTTATATCCACATATAAAATCATTATCAATAATTCCTTTTTTATATAACTTAATCTTTCTTTTAAACCTTTTCATATTTTTACTTCTAATTTTTGTGTAATCTTTATAAAATCTAAAACCTAAAAAACTAATCCCTCTTTATTAACATTTATTATTTTTTAACAAAGTGCTTATCTTTTATCTATGGTGGAAGTGGTGGGGGTATAATTTTGTATTAATAAACTATCTTTTATAAATTATTTATTAAATAATATTTGCCAAAGGCAAATTTACCCCAAAAAAAGAAACTAATGTTACTTAGTTTCTGTAGTAAATCCATATTTCTTATTGAATTTTTCAACTTGACCAGCTTTCTTAACTGTTCCTTGTTTTCCAGTAAAGAATGGATGACATTTATCACAAACTTCAACCTCTAACTCAGGTTTATTTGATCTAACTGTAAATGTATTTCCGCAAGCACAAGTTACTTTAGTATCCATATATTCTGGATGAATACCTTTTTTCATACTTATCCTCTCCTTCCGCCATGACTAAAATAAGCCATAGAAATTAAATGCAAGTATATTCTAGCAAACATATATCAAAAAATCAAGTCTCAAACAAATTTTTACTCATTTTATTAATAACCCTATTACCAATTTTCTCTAAATTACTTTCATTTATCTCATTTATATCACTTATATCTACATAAATAATATCATATTCTAAACAGACATCCTTATACTTATTATTTAAATACTCTAATATATCTAAAATATTTTCATCTAAAGTATTAAAAGGATTATAAAAACTAATAAACACAATATCTTCTTTACAATATTCTCTCATAAATTTAAATAAATTGTCTAAATCATAAGCTAAATTATCAATATAATCATATACCTCACTATAAATAGTATTAGGATCATTAAGTTTGTTAAATATATCATCATAATTAATATTTACTGTAACTAAATCAGCTTTAATTAAAGCATTTTTTAAACTAAATGAACCTTTAGGTGTAGTTACTTTTTTATTATTTTTAATATCACGAATAATATCAGTACTTCTTGTATCCACTTTCGCAAAGTCATCTATATATCTTTCTAACAAATCTTTTTCTTTTAAATATTTTTTAATATAATGTGAATAACCATATACCTCTCCATCATTTAAATAAAACTTTTCTAAAGAATCACCCAAAGCTAAATAATAAACTTTCTTATCCATATTAGCTAAATAAATTAAAAATATTAAAAGCAAAACTAACCCTATAATTAATATTTTTTTCATTCAAATCACCCATAATAAAAAGTAGAAATAAATCTACTTTAAATATATTAATTATAAACAAAAACTATTCATCTTCAAGCCATATTTTAGCGCCCACATTAGTTAATTTTTTAATCAAATCACTATATCCACGAAGTAAATGTTTAATATCGGTAATTGTTGTCTCGCCATCAGCTGATAAAGCCGCTAAAACCAAAGCAGCCCCTGCTCTTAAATCACTAGTTCTAACCAATTTCCCTTTTAAAGAAGTCGGTCCATACACTTTAATAGTATCTCCTAAAACTTCAATATTAGCTCCCATTTCATTTAAATACTTAGTATTTTGAAACCTATTTTCATAAATTGTTTCTTTAACCGTACTTACCCCATCACATTGTAATAATAATGTAGTAATTGGTTGCTGTAAATCAGTCGCAAATCCAGGATAAACAGCCGTTTCAATATTAACCGGTTTCAAATGTTCAACTTTATTAGTAATAACTTTATCACCATCAATCTTATAATCACATCCTATTTCATCTAACTTTTCAAAAAAACTAGTTAAATGATCTGGTCTAACATCACATATTTCTAAATCTTTACCATTCATAACACCAGCCAATATATATGTTCCAGCTTCAATTCTATCAGGAATAACTTTAACATATCCACCACTTAACTTACTAACACCTATAATTTCTAATCGATTAGTATCTACGCCTTTAATTTTAGCTCCCATACTATTTAAAAACTCTATTAAATTTCCTATTTCCGGTTCACTAGCCGCATTATTAATAATAGTTGTTCCTTTAGCCATAACAGAAGCTAATATTATATTTACTGTCGCACCAACACTTGGAAAAGGTAAATTAATATCTGCCCCTATAAGTTCATCAGCTTCAATAATATACAAATTATCTTTAACAGTAACCTTTGCCCCCAATTTTTCGAAGCCCTTCAAATGAAAATCAAAAGATCTTTTTCCTATATTACATCCACCGGGAAAACTAATCTCAACCTTTTTAAATTTAGAAAGCAAAGCTCCCATAAAATAATAAGAAGCTCTTAACTTACTAGAATATTCCTCTGTAATAGGTTTATTAACCATATGCGTACTATCAATATGAATAGTTCCACTTTCTAAAGAAAATTTTACATTTAAAAATCTTAAAATTTCTTCTAAATTATCCACATCAGAAATATGTGGTACTTTTTCAATTACTACCTCATCAGAAAGAATTGCAGCTGGAAGCAAAGATACCACACTGTTTTTAGAACCACTTATATATATTTTTCCACTTAAAGTCTGTCCACCAATAACTTTAATTTTATCCATTAAAAATCACCTTTCAATTTATTTTATCACATTCACACAAATTTACAAATAACTATGCATTTATTTAACACTTCAAAGTGCAAAAACAAGTCCAATTATAGTTAAAATAGCCCCTCCAATAACAGTAGCAACATCACCCAGTAATTTTTCAATTTTATTACCTATAAATAAGCCAATAAATGTAAACAAACAACTTATAATTGCAAATATTATAGGAGCTAAAACTGTACTTAAACCCATATTTGGTAAAGTTATGCCAAGTGTTAAACTATCCACACTAACTGCTAGCCCAAAAAGAAAAAATTCACTAAACTTTAATGGTTTAATATCCTCATTTTTCTTAAAAGAAGATATAATCATCTGAATACCAATAAATAAAAGTATGATTGCCACTAAAAAATCAGGATTAAATTTAAATAAAGAAAGTATCACCTCACCCGCAAGCATTCCAAGTAATGGCATAATTAAATGAAAAATTCCAACAATTAAAGATAAAATAAACTTATCTTTATTATTCATTCCTAAAGTTCCATAAGCCAAAGCCAAAGAAAATGCATCCATACTTAAACTAACAGCCATTAAAAAAACTAGTAGCACAGTAACTTCACCTCTTATTAAAAGTTTATGGTACTAGTTTTTATATTAGGACAAATATTTTTCTATTATCTCCATAACAATCGATTTATACTCTACTTCCGTATTTTCTTCTCCTTCGATTAAACATAAAGGTGGAAATAAAACACACCACCAATTATCACCTTCTCCCTTACCTAAAGTAATAAGTAATGATTCATAATAACCAGATTCATACTTAACACCTTTATACTCTTTTTCAGGAAAATAATTTTCACCAAAATTTATTTTATAACCCTTATCGTAATTTTCTTCACTTAAAATACTTTTAACATCTTTATCTACTAGTTCTAAATTATTTTTTATTATCTCTTCTGCCTCTTCACTACTCTTCGCATCCTTAAGTAAATCATACATTGTAATTTCTATTTTATCTTTCACCTTTAATTTTATATCTTGATCAAAAGCCGAATTACTATTAGGAATAATTCTTATTCTAATTGCATCAGAAGGTATTGTTAATTTTTTAGCCATAGCATCAGATATAAAAACATAAAATACTCCAATAATCAAAAGTAAAATAACTGTTCTTTTCATTTAAAAACCACCCTTCAATTTAATAATGGGTAGTTTATATATTTTTTATTCAAATTTTAACACTGACCAGTTGTTACTGACCTTATATTACTGTTTGAAAACATTCCGCTAGTATCAGCATTACTAGTATTCCAATTTGAACCAACATAGATATGTTCCAAACTATATGTTTCTGCAAACATATAAACCATATTTTCTACTTTATAAGTACTAAATGAACAAAGATTTAAATATTTTAATTTTGAATTAAAGGCAAACATAGCCCACATACTAGTCACATTACTTGTATCAAACCCACTTAAATCTAAACTTTCCAAATTTGTATTCCCGTAAAACATAGCATCCATATTGATAACCCTAGAAGTATTAAAGTTAGATAAGTCTAAATTAACAAATCCGGAATCTCTAAACATTCTTTCCATGTTAGTAACCTTGCTTGTATCAAAATTACTTAAATCAATAGTTTTTAAACTTTCAAGTCTATTAAACATATAACTCATATCAGTTACATTACTTGTATTAAAACTACTTACATTTAATGAAGTTAAATCAGTACAGTACAAAAACATGCCAGTCATATAAGTTACATTAGATGTATCAAAATTTTCAAGCCCTCTTATTTCTTTTAAAGACATAGACATACTGCCATCCTCACTCCAAGTTCCAGCAAACATGCTAACCATATTAGTTACATATCTAGTATCATAATTATTATTAAAATCAATTACTTCTATACCTATACAAAGATAAAACAAATAACCACTATTTGGATTTGCTATAACTCCGCCTTTAGCTCCTATATATAAATCATATTTCGTATTATCATTATTATTAGGAACAACCCAGGCCATAACGCCACCATTTTCTTTATCTTCTGATACATTCCAACTCTCTGTTGCATTATCAGGTACATTATTATTATCTAAAAATGTCGCACTCACAACATGCTCTTTATAAAAATCCGAATGAAAATCTGTTTGTGATATATCATCCCAGCTTTGAATTACTCTAGATTTCTCTTTAATATTACCCTTTGCAGTTATACTTAAATTAGTACTAAAAGCTGCATATCCAGCACATAAAAATAAAAGTAATGATAAACTTCCTATTATTAATATTTTCTTTTGTTTTTCTCTTCTCTGTCTGTATCTCCCTATTCTTCTCATTATAATATCACCCACTTTAAATGTTAGTAATTTACTCACATTTAAAGTATAACACAATCGACCTTTTTTGTGAAGAATTAGCTAACATATAAGCAAGGCCTTTTATTCTATAATAATGTTAGGTGATGCCTAACATGGAAAAACCAAAATATGATAATGACATATATTCAACAATTAGAAAAAACATAAAAAAATATCGCAAGGAAAAAGGCATAACAGCTGCTGAACTAGCCGAAATGGTTGATCTATCACATGATTACATTAGACAAATAGAAAGTGAAAAAGTAAGTGCTAATTTTTCTTTAGACACATTTTATAGAATTGCTACCGCATTAAATGTAAGTTTAGATAAATTTATCCAAAAATAAAACAAGTTTATCACTATTTAAAACTTGTTTTTTTATAAACAAAATTTATTAGTTTCACGTTTTTATGTACTTTTTAGACCTAAAGTTTCACATTTTTATGAAAAAAACAGACTTTTTAGGAATTGTATTCCCAAAAAGTCTAAAATTTTAATTATATTATTTATGATAGTTTTCATTATGATTTATTTTATATGCTCTATAAATCTGTTCAAGTAATATTACTCTAAAAAGCTGATGTGGAAAAGTAAATTTAGAAAAAGATAGTTTGTAATCGCTTCTTTGTTTAACTAAATCATCAAGGCCATAAGAACCACCTATCACAAAAGTTAAATTCTTATTACTACCAAAATTATTATCAATTTTTTTAGCAAACTCTAAAGAAGTTAAACAATTACCTTCTATTTCTAAAGTAACAACATAATCATTATCTTTAATTTTAGAAAGTATCTTCTCTCCTTCTTTTTTTAAAGCAACACTTTCACTTGCTTCATCAGAAATTTGAATAATCTCTAATTTAGTATATTTACTAATTCTTTTACTATACTCTTCTATAGCATTCACAAAAAACTTTTCTTTAATCTTACCAACACATATTATTTTCATAATTCTATTAACTCCGTATTTTCTCTTTGAGAAGCTATTTCAATATTAGGTATCTTAACCCCTTTATCCTCCAAAGTATCAAGCAAAGTTTTAAGTGCAACCTCAGGTTTATTATTTTCCTCACTTAAATGAATCAAAATAATTTTTTCAGTATTATCTCCAATAAACTGTGATAAATAATAAGCTGAATCTTTATTAGATAAATGACCCTTATCACTTAAAATACGTTGCTGTAAATAATAAGGATATTTTCCATTTTTAAGCATTCTAACATCGTGATTACTTTCGAAAACATATAAACTTTTATTTTTTAATTTATTAAAATTTTTAACATGAATATATCCAGTATCAGTTATATATACAATAGATTTATCCAAAGAAGAAAATATATAACCATTAGAATCTGCCGCATCATGAGATGTTTTAATAACTTTAACATCTAAATCATCAATACTCATATCTTCATCAATATAAACTTTATCAAGAATATCAAAATCTAATTCTTTTTCCATCTTTTTGGTCAAATAAACAATTGGATGATATTTTTTTAAAAATACTTTCAATCCTGCCACATGATCTGTATGAGTATGGGTTATAAAGACCCTTTGAATAGAAGAAGGGTCTACACCTATGCTTTTAAGTGATTTAGCAATATAACCCGCACTCATTCCTAAATCAACAAGTGATTTAGTTTTATCAGTTTCAATATATGAACAGTTTCCTTTACTGCCACTAGCTAATACAGAAATTTTCATTAATACATACTCATCGGATTAATTCGGCAGTAATCACAGCCTTTCCAAATCTCATAATGAAGATGAGGTCCAGTTGCGGCACCAGTCATACCAACAAAACCAATAACATCACCACGGGCAACTACCTGACCGACTTTAACATTAATTTTTGACATATGAGCATACAATGTTAAATATCCATTATTATGATCAATAATTACATGGTTACCATAACTATAATGATATCCAGCTTCTTTAACACGACCATTATTAGAAGCATATATATTAGAACCATATCCTGTACCACTTATATCAAGACCACCATGAAGTTCACGTCTACCAGTAATTGGACTTGTACGCCATACATATCCACTACTCAAAGTCCAACCACTATCAGTTGGCCATCCCCAACTTGTCGTACTACCAACATCTGGAATATATTTAGTACCTTTCAAAACAATCTTACTAATAGGTGCTTTTAATACTGTTTTACTTTCAGGATCAACATAGTTAATAATACCATTTACCTTTTTGACTCTTTGAGAAACTCTTTCTAATCCATTTTCACCATTTTGAATAACTTTATCTACACCAATAGCGGCATTACTATCATAACGTTCCTCCGTTGGAAATTGACTCTCAATATCTTCAACAACATAAGATTCCTCTACAACACTTATTTGTGGATTAGTTTCAATAATTTTCAACTTTTGACCAGGATACAACAAATTAGTTGTACTAGTTAAACTAGTATTTGATATCAAAACCTCTTCTGGACTTATCTTATTATTGAACGCGACATTTTCAATTGTATCCCCAGCCTGAACAGTATATTCAGTGCCAGTTTGATTTTTCCCATATAATAAATAATTTGCTAGAGTATTATAATCGGTATAAATAGTTTCATCAACAGGAATATTAGTCTCTTTAACAGTAATATCTTCATTAACATAAACATTCTGTATTTCTTCTCCAGTAGTCTCAATCTTAACTTGAGAATCTTCAATATACGCTTTATATTTATCTTCACCAACAAATGTCTTTATCAAAGCTTCAACCGCTTTTTTGAAAACATTCTTATCAAGTACATAAACACTTTGTGTAGTTAATTTTTCTTTAGCCTCAGTATCTTTTTCATCAGCTTGTTTCTTAATTACAAACTCATATCCTCTAATTGTAAATTTACCTTTTTTAGCAATCTTTCTATATACACTAGATACAGAATCAACCTCTCCATTATATGTAGTTAATTTTTTAATCTGTAAACCTTTAGGAGAATAAACCTTATCAACATCAAATTTCTTTTTATAATAAGATCCATTCTCATCAATATAATCTTCTAATTCATCTTTAGATTTAATAGTACCTAAAGACTCATCATTTAAATAAACCTCATAATAATTATTAGGTTCAGGTGATGATTTATAACCAAAGCCTAAAACACAAACTAAAGCTATAGTTATAGCAAGCATTATACCTATACTAAATTTTTTCATCTACTCACCTACCTGACTATTTTCCATATTGAAAAATGAACTAGTATCTCTCTTAAAAATCAAATTAACAGTAGCTGTAGGTCCACTACGATGTTTAGAAATAATAAATTCACTTTTACTTGTATTTTCATCAATTGCACTTTCTTTATTATAATAATCATCACGATATAAGAAAGCTACAATATCTGCATCTTGTTCAATAGAACCAGACTCTCTTAAATCTGAAAGTAACGGTCTTTTATCTTCTCTACCTTCAACACTACGTGAAAGTTGAGCTAAAGCAATAACCGGAATATTAAGTTCCATCGCCATAGTTTTTAATGATCTAGATATTTCAGACACCTCTTGTTGTCTTTGGCCAGCATATCTAGCTGAACCATTAATAAGTTGTAAATAATCGATAATTACAATATCTAAACCATCTTCAGAATTCGCAAGCCTTCTACACTTTGCTCTAATTTCACTAACTGTCATCCCTGGAGTATCATCGATAAATATTTTAGTATCGGCAAGTCTACTAATAGCTTCATTAACCCTCTTCCAATCATTATGTTCTAATTTTCCTGTACGTAATTTAGATGCTTCAATTTGACCAACTGAAGAAAGCATACGTGAAATCAATTGTTCAGCGCCCATTTCCATGTTAAATAAAGCTACAGTTTTTTTTGCATTCATTGCCATATTAACTGCTAAATTAACCGCAAAAGCAGTCTTACCCATGGCTGGACGGGCTGCAATTATAATAAGTTCATTTTCATGAAAACCAGCCGTTAATCTATCAATATCATAATACCCAGATGGAACTCCAGTAATTTCACCCTTCATTGAAGAAAGTTTCTCCAAATCAGCTTGAGCTTTAAATAAAACATCCTGTATAGTCTTAAATTCAGAGCCTCTTCTATTTTTAACTACATCAAATATTTTTTTCTCAGCATCATCTAAAATATCACCAATATCTTCAGTTGAAGAAAAACCCGCATTTGCAATATCAGTACCAGCCTCAATTAAATTTCGTCTTAAAAATTTTTCTTCAATAATATTAATATATTCATCCGCATTTGCCGCTGTTGGCACAACATTAATTATTTGTGTTAAATATTCAACTCCACCAACTTGATTAAGTAGTTTTTTTCTTTCAAGTTCTGCCGTAACAGTTGTTATATCAATTGGCACTTTTTTATCAGCTAAGTTTTTAATAGTTTCAAATATTTTTTTGTGAGAATCCAAATAAAACATATCTTTATTTAATCTTTCAACTATACGTTCTAAAGCCTTCTCACTTAAAAACATTGAACCAATTACAGCTTGTTCCGCATCTATCTTTTGCGGCATAGCTCTATCATTCATCTAACCACCTACTTTTGTAAATGTATTTTTAAAGTTGCTTCTACATTTTTATGTAAAATCACTTTAACATTAGTAACACCTAATGTATTAATTGGTACATCTAGTTTAATCTTTCTTTTATCAATATCAAAACCTTTTTTCTTTAATTCTTCAACAATTTGTTTAGTGCTTATTTGTCCAAAAACTTGCCCATTTTTACCAGTATTAACTTTAAAATTCAAAGTCATTTTTTCTAATTTTCTTTTAATATCTTCACATTCCTTTAAAAGTAAAGACTCTTCTAAAGCTGCCTCTTCTTGCTGTTTCTTTAAAATTTTACTACTTCCTTTAGTTTCCAAAACAGCTAATTTATTATTAATTAAATAAGTTCCATAACCATCTTTAACTTCTATTACATCATCTTTTTTTCCTTGTTTTTTTACATCTTTAAGTAATATAACTCTCATTTTATCACATCCTTAACGATTTTTTTTAATTCATCAGCAACTTCTTCTAAAGTTTTATCCTTAACTTGTGCAGCCGCATCAGTTAAATGACCGCCGCCACCTAACTTTTCCATAATTTCACCAACATTAACATCACCCATAGAACGAGCACTAACTCCTATAATACTATGAGAAAGTCTTCCGATAGCAAATGAAGCTTTAATATCTTCAAATTTAAGTAATTCTTTAGCAAGCAAAGCAATATCAACATTACCATGTATTTTATCATCCATCATGCACATCAAAACATCCAAAGCTATCTCTTCACTATTACTTATAAAACCATATCTTTTAATCATTTCTTCTCTTGGTTCTTTTAATATATCTTGAATCATTACAAAATCTGCCCCATTTTTAGCTAAATAAGCTGCCATTTCAAAAGTCCTAGCTGTAGTCTTAATATTAAAACTACTAGTATCTACAACCATACCAGAAAGTAAAACAGTCATAATTAATGGTTCGATTTTTAAATCCAAATAACTTAAATACTCTGCTATAACTTCAACAATGCTAGATTTATTCGCATCACTATATTTATATATAGTATCATCAATTGTATCCAAACTACCTATATGATGATCAATAACAATTTTATCATCAATTAAATCAAGCACTTTTTCAGATTCTACCAATTCTGGTTTTTGTGTATCTAAAATAATTAATAAAGGTTTATTATATTTACCTTTTATTATTTCTTCCTCACTCTTAAAATCAAAAGTTATATCATTATCAATAAGTAACTTAATAGCTTTATCCAAAGAACGGTACAATTTTTCTTTTGGAGAAACAATATAAACTTTTTTCTTCATAGAATTAACTATTTTAGAAAAAGCTAAAGCAGACCCCATTCCATCTAAATCAGGTCTCGCATGTGTCATAATTATTATTTCATCATGTTTTTTTATATTTTCATTTAATGTTTCAAAGAGTTCTCGCATAATTTCACCCTCTTATCCATTATACTATAAATTATCATTCTTGTCTTGTCAACTAACATTTAAATTTTAAATTATTCTATTCTATTTATGATAGCTATCATTTTTTAATTATTTTAAAAAAAATGAATAAAATAAATTTTGAATGTTATTACCTCATGATAAGTTCTTTCTACTTTAGCAGAATCTAAGCTCCTCTATAGACCAATATCAAATAATCATTACCCTAATTTATATTTTAATTTATTTATTAGATACCTTGCCTTAAATATATTTTTTTAAAACCTTAAACATTACTGCTACATTATAATCACAATTATAATTCATTTGACACACTGGACATTACCATTTTCTTAACTTCAAATATTTTACCTTTTACAAATTAAATTCCTAGTAAAAAAGAATTATAAGTATAATACCTATAATTCTTTCGCATTAATCACCGAAGATATGGGAATAATATAATTATTTTCATCTAAATGCATCAAATCATCATAAAGACAAATAATTCCTCCTGTACCAATATTTTTATTACTTTTATTAAGTAATTCAAAATTTTTAATCATTGATTTATTTGGTGAAGCTGTCTTTTTAATTTCAAAAGGATAAAGAGTATTATTCTTATAAATAATTAAATCAATTTCCTTTTTATCCTTATCTCTATAATAAGATAAATTTGGTCTAATTCCTCTCGCATTATAATCTTTAACAATCTCACTTATTACATAAGTTTCTAAATAATGACCGGCACTTGGACTAAGCTGTAAATCTCTCGCACTTTCCCATCCAGCTAAAAAAGCAGCAAGACCTGTATCCATAAAAATAATTTTAGGCATATGCGTAATTCTTTTTAATTCTGATGACATATAAGGTTCTAACAAATAAACTAATCCAGATGATGTAAGTATTGAAAGCCATGATTTTGCTGTTGGAACACTTATCCCAGCATCATCAGCAAGTGTACTATAATTTAACTGTTCACCCGTTCTTGAAGCCACACTAACAATAAATTTTTTAAATGATTCAACATTACCAATTTCTGTAAGTTCTCTCACATCTCTTGAAATGTATGTGTCCAAATATCCTTGAAAATATATATTAGAATCAATATTATCATCTTTATAAAGAGCAGGCATTCCACCTTTATATATAATTTTAAAAAGTTCATTAACATTAATCTTTTCAGATTTTTTCAAATTCAAAGGATCAAATAAAATTTTAGAATTATTTCTAGCTATTTCACAGTACATAAAACTATTTAAATTAACAATTCCAACTCTTCCAGCAAGTGATTCTGATACATTTTTCATCAAATGAAACTGCTGTGAACCAGTAAGCCAATACATCCCATTTTTATCACCTTTATCTACAGCAATCTTAATATATGAAAACAAATTAGGTGCATACTGTGCTTCATCAATTAATAAAGGAGCAGGATGTTCTTCTAAAAAAAGTTTTGGATCTTTTCTAGCCTGTTCTCTTAAAACAACATCATCAAGAGTTACATATTCCATATTATCAGGTTTAATACTAAGAAGTAAGGTCGTTTTCCCAACCTGTCTAGGACCAGTAACTAATAAAACCTTAAATGTTTTGTTAATATTTTCTATAACCCTCAAGGCTTCTCTTTCATACATTTTATCACCAACTTTCAACCTTATTATATGAAATAGTTTTTAAAAAGTCAAATTATGACTTTAAAATAGCCGAGAGTTAATTTTAAAAAAGTCGAGAGTCGATTTTAAAAAAGTCAAAAATTAATTTTCTGATTTTTCCTTCATCTTTAAAGCCAATTGTCTAATTTTGTTAAGTCTATGATATACACCTGATTTGGTAATTTTATTACCTGTTTCCATACTAATTATTTGACTCAATTCTAATAACGAAGCATCCGGATATTTAACTCTATACTCCGAAACTTCCTTTTCTTTATCATTAAGTAAATCATATACATCCATTCTTTTAAGTAACTCAATATCCTTAACCTGTTCATTAGCTGTCTCAATAATCTTATCCACATTGGCTTGCTCACAATTATTAAGTCTATTAGTCATATTTTTATGATCTCTATATATTCTTATGTCTTCAAAATAAAGTACCGCTTTTGTAGCGCCCATTATTCTTAAAAAATCACCAATTTTTTCAGCTTCTTTAATATAAACAACATACCTGTGTTCACGGTGCAAAATCTTACTATTTAAATGAAAATAATTCAAACTTTTTTGAATAAATTCAGCATACTCTAAATTATCCAAATTAAATTCTAAATGATATCTTGAAGTTTTAGGATCATTCACACTTGCCTTCATCAAAAATAATCCCTTTAAATATGCCATCAATAATTCCTCATCTGCATATATAAAATTTTCAGGAACCGCACCTATAATACCAAGAGATTTTAAAATATCAGCCACCTTATTTTTAACCTCTAAAGTATAAAGCATATTTTTACTATAATTATAACCTCTTCTAACACTAACCTTCGCATACACATTAAATAAATCTTTAAATAAAGAATATACAAGTCTAGCTACCGAGTTATTTTCAGTTACAATTTTTATTCCATTACTATAATCATTATTTTGGACAATTGCCGATAATTCAGAAATTTTTTCAGTCTCAGGTATATCAAGCTTACTAACTTCATCCTTAACAGTAGCCGTAAATGACATGAAAATCACCTCTAATCCAGCAAATATGAAAGTATATCAATTGCCACTCTAAGTGTGTTATGTCTAATCATTCCATTTTCAATAACAATATAATCATTATCAATAATATCAACTTTCAACTTTTTCAAATTATCATAATCAACTTTAACCAAATCTTTTTGTTCTGTAGTTTCATAATTTTTAACAATTTCTGGATCAATAATACCATTATTTAAAATAACCGCATCAACTTTACGTTTACCTAAATACTTATTAAGCAACTTAACATGATCTGAAACCTTAAAATCATCAGTCTCACCAGGTTGAGTCATAATATTACAAACATAAATAATTTTAGCTTTACTATTATCAATTTCTTTTTTAACCTCTTTACAAAGTAAATTAGGAATAATACTTGTAAATAAACTTCCCATACTAAGTACAATCGCATCAGCTTCACGAATAGCTTTCAAAACATCAGGGTTGACCTCAGGTGTTTCTTTATAATAAACTGATTTAATTTTATCATTATATTCTGTAATATGATGCTCGCCCATAACAACTTTACCACTATTCATTTTACCCATCAAAGTAACATTATCCTCTGTTAAAGGTATAACTTTACCCTTTAATTTAAGTAATGAATTCACAAGTTCAATACCATCAGATACATTTCCAGTAATAGAAGCTGCCCCAGTCAAAAGCAAATTACCTAAAGCATGCCCATCTAAATCACTTGATGTATTAAACCTATAATCAAATAATTTTTTTATCTCATTCTCATTTTCTGATAAACTAATCAAAACTTTACGAATATCTCCAACAGCTGGTGTATGAAATTCCTCTCGAAGTCTACCAGTACTACTTCCATCATCACATACAGACACAATTGCAGAAATATCAAAAGGTAATTTTTTAAGGCCACGGAGCAAACAACTCATTCCTGTTCCTCCACCTAAAACTGCTAATTTCATAATTATACTTCCTCTCTAATAGCTAATGCAGCCACTGCCCCATCGCTTACTGCAGTAACAATCTGATAATAATCTTTATATCTAACATCACCTACTGCATAAAGTCCCTTAATATTACTTTCCATTTTATCATTTGTTAAAATATATCCATTTTTCATTTCTAAATCAATTTCATTTAAAAAACTAAGTTCAGGCATTCCACCAATAGCAATAAACATTCCACTAACTGGTAATGTTTTTCCATCATCTAAAATAACATTAGATAATTTATCATCATATTTTAATTCATTAACATTAACATTTTTTAAAACTATAATATTTTCTTTTGCTTTAACCCTATTTTGAAGCACATCACTTGCTCTTAAATTATGACGTACAACAACATACACCTTAGAACATAAATCAGCTAAATATAATGCCTCAGTTAAAGCCGCATCTCCACCACCAATTACAGCAACTTCTCTACCTCTATAAAAAGCTCCATCACAAACCGCACAGTAACTAATACCTTTTCCAGTTAATTCTTCTTCTCCTCTTAAACCAAGTTTTCTAGGTGTCCTACCAGTTGCCACAATAACATAATCAGAAACATATTGTTCTTTCTCACACTCTACTATAAATTTATCATCATATCTAACTTTAATAACCTTATCTCTAATTATATTAACTCCTAAATCTTTAAGTTGTATGCTCATTTTAAGTGCAAGTTCACCACCAGAAATTGATTCAAATCCCAAATAATTTTCTATTTTATCAGTCTTAAGCATCTCTCCGCCAGGCACATCCTTCTCAATTATAATAGGTTCTATTCCGGCTCTTTTTAAATACAAAGCCGCATTCATACCAGCAGGTCCTGCCCCTATAATTACACACTTACGCATTTTCATCACCTTCATATTTTTTAGACTTTCTCAAACTATAAATAAATAAAACTATTCCAATAATAATCATTACTAGTGACACTAACTGAGCTATTCTAAGTGAAAAAAACATCAAACTATCTGTTCTCATTCCTTCAACAAAAAATCTCTCAATACCATACCAAACTAAATAAAAACTAGTTAAATATCCAATCTTCATAAATTTTTTTCTTCTTAAAACAATCATAATTATAAATCCTATAAAACACCAAACAGACTCAATGAAAAAAGTTGGAATATAATAATTACCATCTATAAACATACCATCAATTATAAATTGAGGTAAATTTAAACTTTCTAAATAAGCAAGTGTAGTCACTGGTCCATGTGCTTCGCCATTAAAGAAATTACCCCATCTTCCAATAGCCTGTGCGATAATAAGTCCAACCACCAAATAATCTAATATTTTAAGTAAATTAACCTTTTTCTTATAACAAATAACTGCAATAGTAATTAATCCAGCTATTATTCCACCATGAATTGCAAGACCACCATTCCAAACTTTAAATATTTCTATTAAATTATCTTTATAATAATCAAAATTAAATATAACATAATAAATTCTCGCACCAATAATTCCAATAATAACTCCTAAAAAAAGCAAATTAACCATAAAATCTTCTTCAAAACCATGTCTCTTCGCTTCTTTTATAGCTAAATTAGAACCTATTAAAATTGCAATAAAAAGTAAAATTGAATACCAATGAATAGAAATAATACCTAAATTAATTATTGGATCCATTCTTGTCCTCCTTAAATGTTATTCTTTTAAATAAAGTCATATCTAAAACAACATTCAAAACAGATATACATATAGCTACTAATACTGCAAACCAAATACCATATATACTAAAATGATCACCTAAAATAAAACTCACTATTTTTAAAATAATTAAATTTATAAAAGGATAAAATAAACCTAAAGTAATACCAGTAATTGGGATAGTAAGCCATACCAAAAAAGGCTTAATCGTTTTATTAAGTAAATAAATTAAAATAGAAGCCACTAAACACCAAAAACCATAATATGAATTATCGATATAAAGTGTATTTTTAAATACAAGTGTCATAAGCATTAAAATAACTGTATAACCCAAAATACGAACAACCCAATCAAATACTTTAATAAAAAAATTATTCTTCCTCTTTCGCATATTTTTCACCACCCTCATTATAGCATATTCCAATAAAAGAAACAAAAGAAGTCCCTAACAAAATAAAGATTAGAAAAAATCTAATCCTTATTCACTTTGCATCTCAAATAATGCATCACGTAGCTCCATAGCTCTTTCAAAATCTAAGTTTTTAGCTGCCTCTTTCATTTCATGTTCTAAATCAAACATCAATCTTTCTTTATCTTTCTTAGTCATCTTTTTCTCTTTTTTCTCTTTAATTTCAAACTTATTAGAGATAACCTCACGTATTTCTTTAATAATTGTTTTTGGAACAATTCCATGTTCTTTATTATAAGCTTCTTGAATACTTCTTCTTCTATTAGTTTCCTTTATAGCCGCATCCATAGCTGAACTTATCTCATCCGCATACATGATAACTCTACCATTCGCATTACGAGCCGCTCTACCAATTGTTTGAATTAAACTACGTTCACTTCGTAAAAATCCTTGTTTATCCGCATCCATTATTGCAATTAAACTAACTTCTGGAACATCTATTCCCTCACGAAGTAAATTAATTCCAACAACCACATCGTATTTACCAACCCTCAAATCATGAATTATCTGCATTCTCTCTAAAGTCTTAATCTCATTATGTAAATAAGCAACTTTAATATCTAAATTTTTCAAATAAACAGATAATTCTTCAGCCATTCTAATTGTCAAAGTTGTAATTAAAGTTCTTTCATTTTTCTCTATTTGTTTATGTATTTGACTAACTAAATCATCTATTTGATTTTTAGTCGGTTTAACCTCAATCTTTGGATCTAATAAACCTGTTGGTCTTATAATTTGTTCCGTAACCTTATTATGAACTTTTTCCATCTCATAATCTCCTGGTGTTGCAGAAACAAATATTGCTTGTTTAATTTTACCCTCAAATTCTTCAAACTTTAAAGGTCTATTATCAAGTGCACTAGGTAACCTAAAACCATAATCAACTAAAGCTTGCTTACGCATTCTATCTCCATTGTACATAGCTCTAACTTGTGGTAATGTAACATGGGATTCATCGACAACAAGCAAAAAATCATCACCAAAAAAATCAATTAAAGTCGTTGGCATATCTCCTGGTTTTCTTAAAGCGAGTGGTGCTGAATAATTTTCAACCCCCCTACAAGAACCTGTTTCCGAAAGCATTTCAATATCATAATTTGTTCTTTCTTTTAATCTTTGATACTCAAGTAACTTATTTTCACTTTGAAATTTTTCTAATTGCTCTTCTAATTCTTTCTTAATATTTTCAATAGCAATCTTCAATTTTTCATCATTAGTAACGAAATGACTTGCGGGAAATAGTGTATAAGTTTTTTTGTCGTTTACTAAAGTTCCAGTAACTAAATCAAACTCGCTAATCCTATCAATTTCATCACCAAAAAACTCTACTCTAATCCCATGAGCATGCTGCCCAATAGGAACAATTTCTAAAACATCTCCATGGACTCTAAAAGTACCACGTTTTAAATCAATATTATTTCTCTCATAAAGCATTTCAATCAATTTTTCAATGACTTGATCTCTATCTACAGTCTCTCCAACACTTAAAAATAAAACTTTTTTCTTATAATCTTCAATCTCTCCAATACCATATATACAAGAAACAGAGGCCACCACAATTACATCTTTATGAGCTAAAAGTGATGCAGTCGCATAATGTCTAAGTTCATCAATTTCATCATTAATTGAAGCATCTTTTTCTATATAAGTATCAGTTTTAGCCACATAAGCTTCTGGCTGATAATAATCATAATAACTAACAAAATAGCACACGTGATTATTTGGGAAGAGCTCTTTGAGTTCCCCATATAATTGTCCCGCTAGTGTCTTATTATGAGCTAAAACAAGTGTTGGTTTTTGCGTTTTTTGAATAACATTAGCTATCGTAAAAGTCTTACCAGTACCCGTTGCCCCCAGTAATACTTGGAATTTCTTGCCTTCCTCTACCCCTTTAACAAGTTCATCTATTGCCTCAGGTTGATCACCACTAGGATCAAATTTAGATACTAAATCGAACATTTTTCTCACCTCACTATGACTACTATTAACCAAAAATCCGTTGCAAAATAGTCTAAAATTCGTTGCAAAAATACAAATATTCATCTTTTTTTTAAAAATTTTAATCTTGCAACACATAAAAGTCACAAACTTACTAAACATCACATAATAGCATTAAATAAAACTAAATGGATTAAATAATACCAATAATTTCAAGCTATTATGTATTTTATCATTTATAATAAATTAAGACAACTACTCATATTATGCTATTTGAAAATCATTAAAAGTTTTGGTTAAATTCGTTGCAAAATCTATTACATTTTCATTAATTTTATTAATTGGTTTTACCTTATCTATATACCTATTTAATTCCTCAGTTAAATCAATTACTAAACAACTCTTATCATAATAAACATCTGTTGTAATTATTGTAGAACT